>NZ_CP043627.1:6087500-6347500 GCF_016804325.1 Methylobacterium aquaticum | reverse complement strand
GAACAGGTTCGAGCGGTACGGTGTGCGCCAGGTCGGGTGGATCGCGGCGAAGAATTTCGGCAGCAGGCCGTCATTGGCCATCGAGAAGAACACCCGTGACTGGCCGTAGAGCAGCACCAGCATCACGGTGGTGAAGCCCGCGATGACGCCGAGCGTCACCAGGGTCTGGAGCCAGGGGAAGGGGGTCTGCTTGATGGCGGTGGCGACGGGAGCGGCGTCGCCCTTCATGGAGGCGTAGGGGACGAGGCCGGTGAGCACCGCCGCGAAGGCGATGTAGAGCACGGTGCAGATCGCGAGCGAACCGAGGATGCCGATCATCATGGTGCGCTGCGGGTTCTTCACCTCCTGCGCCGCCGTCGAGACCGCGTCGAAGCCGATATAGGCGAAGAACACCACGCCGGCCGCCCGCATGATGCCGCTCCAGCCGTATTCGCCGAAGGTGCCGGTATTGTCCGGGATGAACGGGACGTAGTTCTGCGCCTTGACGTAGAACAGGCCGACCCCGACCACCGCCAGCACCACCGCGACCTTCACCACGACGATCACGCTGTTGACCCGGGTCGATTCGCGCACGCCGCGCATCAGCAGCAGCGAGATCAGGCACAGGATCAGCACCGCCGGCAGGTTGACGAGGCCGTGGACGGTCGAGCCGTCGGCGAGCTGCACCGTCTCGAACGGCGAGTGCAGGAGCCGCGGCGGCAGCGTGATGCCCCAATCCTGCAGCAGCGTCGCGACGTATTTCGACCAGCTCACCGACACGGTGGCGGCGCCGACCGCGTATTCGAGCACCAGGTCCCACCCGATGATCCAGGCGACGAACTCGCCCATCGTGGCATAGGCGTAGGTGTAGGCGCTGCCCGAGACCGGGATCATGCTGGCGAGCTCGCTGTAGCACATGCCGGCGAGCGCGCAGCCGATGGCCGCGATGGCGAACGAGATCACCACCGCCGGCCCGGCATTCTCCGCCGCCGCGATGCCGGTGAGCGAGAACAGCCCGGCGCCGATGATCGCCCCGATGCCGAGCCCGACCAGGCTCCAGGGCCCCAGCGTCCGCTCCAGGCCGTGGCCGCCCTCCGCGTCCTGTCGCAGGCGTTCGATCGGCTTCGTCCGCATCAGCCCGTCCGCTGTGCTCTCCCGTGCCATGGCGTGTCCTCCTCGGATCGTTAGGGAGGAGAACGCAGCGCCACCGCCAAGGCTGCACCGTGACGCAGGAGAAGACGAGACATGGACGTCGGTCGTCGTGCCGGATGATGATTGTACGACGATTCCCTTGCCCGCGACGCATCGGCTGCTTGCCCAGCCGCCTCCCGCTTCACTATCCTTCGGGCAACGAACGTGAGGAGGACGCCCCCATGTGCCGGATCTTCGCCGAGCAGACGCCGGAGCGCTACGCCTACGAGACGCGCTCGCTGCGGATCGGCGGGCACTGCACCTCCCTGCGCCTCGAGACCGCGTTCTGGACCATCCTGGAGGAGATCGCCCGCCAGGAGGGGCTCAGCGTCGCGAAGTTCGCCACCAAGCTGCACGACGAGGTGCTGGAGCGGCATGGCGAGGTGCGCAACTTCGCATCGCTCCTGCGCTGCTCCTGCCTGATCTACGTGTCCGAGGGGAGCCGGGCCCCGGTCCTGATGGCGGCGGAGTAGACGAGGCGGGCTTTGATACCAATAGCCCAAGATGCTGACGCATCGGGCCATTGAACCATCTCGAATTGTCTATGCCAAGCCAGAGGCTTGACGAAAATTCGAGAACGGAACCAAAGGTCGTTTCCAACGACCGTTGGTATCAATCGGCCGGCCGACGCCAAGCCCGCCTGGTTCGTCGTCCCGTGGCGGATCGTCGTCGCAAAACCGGCTGCCGGTTTTGCGAAATCCGCTCAGACGGCATCCTCCAGGATCATCGCCGCGCCCTTCTCGGCCAGCATGATCGTCGGCGAGTTGGTGTTGCCCGAGGTGATGCGCGGCATCGCCGAGGCGTCGGCGACCCGCAAGCACCGGATCCCGCGCACGCGCAAACGCGCATCGAGCACCGCGCCGGCATCGTGGTCGGCCCCCATCCGGGCGGTGCCGACGGGGTGGAAGATCGTGGTGCCGAGATCGCCCGCGGCCTTGAGCAGGTCGGCGTCCCCCGCGATTCCCGGACCCGGCAGGTGCTCCTCGGGGCGGTAGCGGGCGAGCGGCGCCTGGGCGACGATGCGGCGGGTGAGCTTGAGCGAATCGACCGCGACGCGCCGGTCCTCCTCGGTCGAGAGATAGTTCGGCCGGATTTCCGGCGGGGCCATCGGGTCGGGGCTCGCGGCATGCACGCTGCCGCGGCTCGACGGGCGCAGGTTGCAGACGCTCGCCGTGAAGGCCCCGAACGGGTGCAGGCCCTCGCCCCACTTGTCGAGGGAGAGCGGCTGGAAGTGGTATTCGAGGTTGGCGGTGGCGTAGTCGGGCGAGGAGCGGGTGAACACCCCGACCTGGCTCGGCGCCATGGTGAGCGGCCCGGTGCGAAACAGCGCGTATTCGACGCCCATCCAGCCGCGCTTGATCAGGTTCGCGTAGGTGAGATTGAGGGTCGGGACCCCCGTCACCTTGTAGACCGGCCGGATCTGCAGGTGGTCCTGCAGGTTCTCGCCGACGCCCGGCGCGTGATGGGCGACCTCCACCCCCAGATCCCGGAGCCGCGCCCCGTCGCCGATGCCGGACAGTTCGAGGAGCTTCGGGGTCGCGACGGCGCCGGCCGAGAGCACCACCTCGCCGTTCGCCCGGGCGAGGTAGCGCTGCCCGCCGCGCTCGAACAGCACGCCGACGGCGCGGCCGCCCTCGACCACCACCCGCTCGACATGGATTCCGGTCTCGAGCCGCAGGTTCGGGCGGTTGAGCGCCGGTTTCAGGAAGCCGCGGGCCGCGCTCCAGCGCCGGCCGCGGCGCTGGTTGACCTGGAAGTACGACGAGCCCTCGTTGTCGCCGGTGTTGAAATCCGGGATCTTCGGGATACCCGCGGCCTCCGCGGCATCGCGGATCGCGTCGAGGATCGCCCAGCGGATCCGCGGCGGCTCGACCCGCCACTCGCCGCCGGAGCGGTGGAAGCCGTTCGGCGGCGCGATGTGGTCCTCGTGCTTGAGGAAATAGGGCAGCACGTCGTCCCAGCCCCAGCCGTCGAGGCCGAGCTGGCGCCAGCCGTCGTAATCGGCGGCCTGGCCGCGCATGTAGATCATCGCGTTGATGGCCGAGGAGCCGCCGATGACCTTGCCGCGGGGATAGGCGAGCTGGCGCCCGTTCAGGCCGGCCTCGGCCTGGGTGGTGAACAGCCAGTCGGCCCGCTTGTTGCCGATGGCGAAGAGGTAGCCGGCCGGGATGTGGAACCAGATCCAGTTGTCGCGCCCGCCCGCCTCCAGCACCAGCACGCGCCGCCGCGGATCGGCCGAGAGCCGGTTGGCGAGCACGCAGCCCGCCGAGCCCGCCCCGACCACGACGAAGTCGTAGGTGCCGAAATCCTGAAGGTCGTTGCCGGCGCCGCTGCCTGCCATCCGCGTGTCCTGCCCTGATCTCTCGTTCCGGCCGGTTTAGCGCATTCCGCTGGCGACGGCGCAAGAGGTTGCGGTTAAGCTCCCCGAAAAGCCGGGAGGGGACGATGGCGCGCAAATGGGGGATCCTGGTCGGCCTGGGTACCGGCCTGATGGCGGGGCCGGCTCTGGCCGGCGAGTGCGGCGCGCTCGCCAACCTCAGGATCGAGGCGGTGAACCTCCACTCCGCCGCCGAGGTGCCGGCTGCCGGCGACCTGCCGGCCTATTGCCGGGTGCTCGGCACGGTGCGGCCGGCGATCAGCTTCGAGGTGCGGCTGCCGCTCCAGAACTGGAACGGGAAGTATTACGGCACCGGCTGCGGCGGCTTCTGCGGGACCCTGCTGTCGGATGCGCCCGGCTTCACCAACGCGATGAATTACGGCCTGCGCCGGGGCTACGCGGCCTCGACGATGGACGGGGGCCATTGGGGCACCGGCTCGGCCGACGGGCGCTGGGCCGCCGGCGACCTCGTCGCCCGGATGGATTGGGGCCAGCGCGCGGTGACCGAGACGGCGCGGGCCAGCAAGGTGCTGGTCAAGGCCTTCTACGACCGGCCGCAGGCGAAATCCTACTTCGCCGGCTGCTCCACCGGCGGCCGCATGGCGGCGATGGAGGCGCTGAAATACCCCAAGGACTTCGACGGGATCATCAGCGGGGCGCCGGCCCTCGACTATACCGGCCTCGTCGCCACCACCTTCGCCTGGGTGACGAAGGCGAATACCGGGGCCGACGGCAAGCCGATCCTGACCACGCCCCGGGCGAGGCTGGTGACGGAGGCGGTGGCGGCGGCCTGCGGGGCGAAGGAGGCCGGGGGGTTCGTCGCCGATCCGCGGCAATGCAACTTCAAGCCGTCGTCCCTGCGCTGCACCGGCGACACGTCGGACAAGTGCTTGAGCGAGGCGGAGGTCGGCGTGCTGGAGAAGTGGTATGCCGGCCCGACCGATGCGGCCGGCCGCCCACTCTATCCGGGCGGCATTCCCCTCGGCTCCGAGGCGCATTGGCCGCGCTGGCTCACGGGACTGGGCAACGCGCCTGCGATCCTGCCGCTCTTCTCCGCCGACTTCCTGCGCTACATGGCGTTCTGGCCCTCGCCGGGGCCGGCCTATCGGGTGACGGATTTCGATTTTTCCGCCGATCCGGCCCGGATGGCGCCGCAGGCGCAGGTCTACAACGCCGCCACCTACGATCCCGCCGCCGGGGCCGTGCGGCCGGTCGCCGACCTGTCGGCGTTCCGCGACGCGGGCGGCAAGCTCCTGATCTATCACGGCTGGGGCGACCCGCTGGTCACGCCGTTCATGAGCGTCGCCTTCTACGAGGCTCTGGCCAAGGGGACGGGCGGTCTCGATGCCCTGGCCGGGACCGCGCGCCTGTTCATGGTGCCGGGTATGGACCATTGCGGCATCGGCACCGACGGGCCGGGCATCTCGGACACCGGCATCGATCCGTTGACGGCCCTGGAGCGCTGGGTCGAGGCCGGCGAGGCGCCGCGCGAGCTCGTCGCGACCAAGCGCGATGCCGGCGGCGCGGTGTCCTGGTCGCGCCCGGTCTGCGCCTATCCGCAGGTCCCGCGCTCCGAGGGGGCCGGCCTCACCTGCGCGGCGCCCTGAGGGCACCCCGACCGGCCTCGGCCGGTCGGCCTAGGGCGATTGTGTCTGCATCGATGAGGGAATTCCTCTAAAGTGTAACGTGTTAGCAATTGTTCAGGGCCGCTTTCGTGGCATCTGTGCCGCAGGGAGTGGCAGGCATGACCGACGACGCACGACCCCGGGTCCTCTCGATCACCAGTGTCACCGCCGTCAGCACGATCGATGGCGGCGATACCCTGGCGGCCGAAGTGAGCGGGCCCGATGGCGGCACGGTCTTCCTGCTGATTCCCCTCGGCGCGGCCGGTGCCCTCATCACCCAGCTCACCGATGCGGCCGAGCGCGGGGCGCAGGAGCGGCGCCTCCACAGCCAGGGGCGCCGCCCGGATACGGACGCGTGATCGTTCGAATGCGAGCGGTCGGCTGAACCGATCGTTTCATCGGACAGGCGAGAACGGACCCCCGGTCGCGGAGGTCCATCGTGTCGTTCAGGAATCGGCTCCGCTTCGAGCACCGGCTCGCCGCGCTGGTCGGCTTGCTCTGCCTCGCCCTGGTGGGGGCGACGGTGGGCGGGGCGATCTGGCTCGAGCGGCGAAGCGCCCTCCGGCTGGCCGAGGACCGTCTCGCCCGCCTCGCCGACGGCATGGCGGGGAGCCTCGACACCACCCTGCGCGAGCGGTTCCGCGAGATCCAGGTCGTCGCCGGCCTCGCCCCCCTGCGCGAGCGCTGGACCACCGATCCCGCCGCCACCCGCGGCATCCTGACCGCCATGCGGACCACGGCACCGGATTACGCCTGGCTCGGCTTCGTCGCGCCCGACGGCCGCGTGCGGGCCGGCACGGAGGGGATGCTCGAAGGGGTGGCGGTGAGCGGGCGGACCTGGTTCGAGATCGGGCTGACCCGGCCCAATGTCGGCGACGTGCACGAGGCGGTGCTGCTGAGCCGGCTCCTCGTGCGCGCCGAGCCCGAGCCCCTGCGCCTCGTCGATCTGGCGGCGCCGGTGCGCGATGCCGGCGGCGCCGTCATCGGGGTGCTGGGCGGCCACCTGAGCTGGGATTGGGCGAGCCGGGTCCGCCGCCGGCTCCTCGACGAGGGCCGGCCCGGCACCGACCTGTGGGTGCTCGACCGCAACGGGCGCGTGATCCTCGGGCCGCGCCTCGGCGCGGAGCCGTTCGGGCCGGCGCGGCTCGGTGCCATGACCGAGGCGGGGAGGGGCGTCTTCGCGGCCGAGATCGCCGGGGAGACGCGGCTGGCAGGCTTCGCCTCGGCGGCGACGGGCGAGCGGAGCGGGGTCGCCGGCGGCGATCCCGGTCTCGGCTGGATCGTGGTGGCGACGCTGCCCGAGGCGCAAGCCCTCGCGCCGGTGCAGCCGTCCCTCCGGGCGCTGCTCGGCCTCGGCGCCGCGGTCGCCCTGCTCGGCATCGCGCTCGCGTGGTCGCTCGGGCGCCGCGCCGCGGCCCCGCTCCGGCAACTGACCGCGGCCCTGGACCGGATCGGCCCCGACGCCGACGCCACGAGCCTGCCGCGGCTCGACGGGGCGCGGGAATTCGGTGCCCTCTCGGCGGCCCTGCACGCGCTTCTGCGGCGGATCGGCACCGCCGAGCGCGAGCTCAGCGACGCGACGCTCCGCTCGACCAGCGTCGCCGCCTCCTACCGGCGCCAGATCGAGGATCTGCGCCAGGTCGCCGGCACCGACATGCTCACCGGGCTCCGCAACCGGCGCGGCTTCGTCAAGCCGGCGGCGGAGGCCTTCGCGCAGGCGAGAGGCGGCCGCTGCGGTGTCGCCGTGCTGGTCGTCGACGTCGACCACTTCAAGCGCGTCAACGACCGGTATGGCCACGATGCCGGCGACGCGGTGATCCGTCATGTCGGCACGCTGCTGGCGGAGGCCGTGCGCGGCACCGACACCGTGGCCCGCTTCGGCGGCGAGGAATTCGTGGTGCTGCTCGTCGGCCTCGACGGGGCCGAGGCGGCGCAGATCGCCGAACGCCTCTGCGTCAAGGTCCGGGCCGCGGAGATCGCCCATGGCGGCCGCATCGTCGCGGTCACGGTCAGCATCGGGGTGGCGACGGTGTCGGTGCGCGACCCGGACATCCAGGCGGCGATCGCCCGGGCCGACGCCGCCCTCTACGACGCCAAGGCGCGTGGGCGCGACCGGGTCGGCATCGCGGTGGCGCGCGAGGAGGCCGGGCGGGCGGCGTGAGCCTGCGGGACCGATCGGTCCACGGGGAACCCGATCACGCCAAGCTCCGTTGTTACTCCATGAGAGTATTCACGGAGTCATGGAGGCGACAATGATGAAGGGCGGACTGCTCTGGCTGATCGGAATTCCGATCCCGATCATCCTGATCCTGTTCTTCTTGGGCTATCTCCACTGACGGAATTGGCGAGCGATGGCCGGCGGCGGCGCAGCGACGGTGCGAAAGCCGGGGCTGCGCCGCTTTCGTGCGTCCGCTGGGACGATCCTTCCTCCACCGGGCGATCGGCCTCCGGCACCCGATCGTCCCGCGTCGCTCTTGCGCGGTGCCGTCGTCGCTTGGCAGACACGGGCGGCGGACGGTTCCCCCGGATTCGGGCCAACCCCATCCCGGCAGGGCGCCGCCGCATGGGAGGAGAGACGACATGGCACAGGATCTGGCCGGCAAGATCGCCTGGGTGACGGGGGCGGGCAGCGGCATCGGCGAGGCGGCGGCCCTCGCGCTGGCGGGAGCGGGCGCCAAGGTCGTGCTGACCGGGCGCCGGGAGGAGCCGCTGCGGGCGCTCGCCGAGCGCATCGCCGCATCCGGCGGCGAGGCCGCGGTCGAGCCCGGCGACGTCACCGATGCGGCGCGCATCACGGCCATCGTCGAGGGCATCGCGTCGCGGTTCGGCCGGCTCGACGTGCTGGTGAGCAATGCCGGCAGCAACGTGCGCGAGCGGCGCTGGGACGCCCTGTCGCCGGAGGGCGCGCAGAGCGTGATCCAGGCCAACCTGTCGAGCGCCTTCTACGCCTCGCTGGCGGTGCTGCCGCTGATGCGTCGCCAGGGCGACGGCGTGCTGATCCACACCGCCTCCTGGGCCGGGCGCTACGTCAGCCCGGTGAGCGGGCCGGCCTACACGGCGGCCAAGCACGCGGTGGTGGCGATGAGCCACAGCATCAACATGGAGGAATGCGTCAACGGCATCCGCTCCACGGTCCTGTGCCCGGCCGAGGTCGCGACCCCGATCCTCGACAAGCGCCCGGTGCCGGTGACGCCCGAGGACCGCGCCCGCATGCTCCAGCCCGACGACATGGCGGCGCTGATCCTGTTCGTGGCGACGCGCCCCGGCCACGTCTGCCTCAACGAGGTGGTTATCAGCCCGACCTGGAACCGCGGCTACGTGCCGGATGCCCGCCTGGGCTCGCGCCTGGGCGCGTAGCAACGGCGGCGCGATGGCTCCGGGAGATCGCGTGGCGATCGCCCGAAGCCATGGAAGGCCGGTTCAGGCGCCCTGCGCGCCGGCCTTCTCAGCCTCGGCCTGCAATTGCAGCTCGCTCCGGTGGAGCCGGCTGAGCAGCATGAGCATGCGGCCCGGCAGGGCCGTATCCTCGGCGGTGAGCGGCGCCGCGCGGCGCCGGATCGCGGTGTCCCGCGACGAAGTGGTGGTGTCCCGCGAGGCGGGAGGTTCCCGCACGGGAGTCTGAGCCGGATCGGCACCGGATCCATCCGGCCGAACCTGCTCGCGAACTCGGGCACGCATTGGTCGATCCTTTAACGGCCGGCTTCTGGCGACCGGCGCCGCTATGAACGCCGACCGGCTGCGCCGGTTCCGTAGGGACCGGCAAGGTTTCCCTCACGGCACCTCGCTGCTGCGCCGATGCCACACCGGACGGAACCGGCGCGACTCGTGCAGCGAACGAGGCGTGGCGCGGCGAGAGAGATGCCGCGCCGGCGTGACGGGGCGGTGACGGCGGGCGGCGCGGATGCTATTGGCGCGACATGCTCGAAGGCCTGCCGCCCCACCGCCCGACCCACGTGCTGCGACTCGACACGAACGAGCGTGCCGCCCGTGCCATGACCGACCTGATCGGCGAGGTCTTCGACCCGACCGAGACCGCGGTCGCGGCCTTCGAGGCCGAGGACGGCAAGACCTGGCACCTCGAGGCCTATTTCTCGGAGGAGCCGGACGAAGAGGCGGTGCGCGAGCTGATCCGCCCGATCCTCGGCGACGCCGCCGACGAGGCGACCTTCGCGGCGATCGACCAGCAGGACTGGGTCCGCGCCTCCCTCGAAGGCCTGAAGCCGGTGCGGGCCGGGCGCATCCTGGTCCACGGCTCGCACGACCGGGGCCGGGTGCAGCCGAACGACCTGCCGATCGAGATCGAGGCGGCGCTCGCCTTCGGCACCGGCCACCACGGCACCACGCTCGGCTGCCTCCTCGCCCTCGTCGACGAGGTGAAACGGCGCCGGCCGCACCGGGTCCTCGACGTCGGCACCGGCACCGGCATCCTCGGGCTCGCCGCCGCGCGCCTGCTCCACACCAGGGTCATCGCCGGCGACCTCGACCCGGAGGCGGTGGCGACCGCCCGCACCAACGCGGCCTTCAACGGGCTCGCCAACCTGATGGCCTTCTACGAGGCGCCGGGCCTGCGCCATCCGCTCGCCCGCGTCGCCCGCGGCTACGACCTCGTCTTCGCCAACATCCTGGCCCGGCCGCTGCGGGGGCTCGCCCCCAGCCTCGCCCGCGCGGTGGCGACGGACGGCACCCTGGTGCTGTCGGGCCTGATCCCCCGCGACGTGCCGGGCGTGCTCTCGGCCTACGCCGCACAGGGTTTTCGCCTGCGCCGCCGCCGGCTGATCGAGGGCTGGGTCACCCTGGAACTGCGCCGCGGTGGGGCTGCGCCCAGGCCGTGCTGAAGGCGCGCGCCTCGCTGACACGTGCCGTGTTAGATCCTGCGGAACAGCGCCAACTTTGATCGGTTGTTCGGGCATGCCGCTTACCGGTAGGGGGTATTAGTACCCGAGCCGGGGTGGCCCGTGCGCGGACGGCCAATTCCGGCTCTTCCGCGGCACCCGCCTCGGAGACCGATCTGCCATGAAGGCCCTCGTCTGGCACGGCACCGCGGATATCCGCTGCGACACGGTCCCCGATCCGACGATCGAGGATGGGCGCGACGCGATCATCAAGGTGACCTCCTGCGCCATCTGCGGCTCCGACCTGCACCTCTACGACCACTTTATGCCGGGCATGAAGTCGGGCGACATCATGGGCCACGAGACCATGGGCGAGGTGGTCGAGGTCGGCCGGGAAAACAAGAGCCTCAAGGTCGGCGACCGGATCGTGGTGCCGTTCACCATCATCTGCGGCCAGTGCGAGCAGTGCAGGCGCGGCAATTTCTCGGTCTGCGAGCGCACCAACCGCAACAAGGCGCTCGCCGAGACCGCCTTCGGCCACACCACCGCGGGCCTGTTCGGCTACACCCACCTCACCGGCGGCTATGCCGGCGGCCAGGCCGAGTACCTGCGGGTGCCCTTCGCCGACGCGACCCACATCAAGGTGCCGGGCGGCATCCCGGACGAGAAGCTCCTGTTTCTCTCCGACATCTTCCCGACCGGCTGGCAGGCGGCGGTGCAGTGCGACATCCAGCCGGACGACACGGTGGCGATCTGGGGCTGCGGCCCGGTCGGCCAGATGGCGATCCGCTCGGCGATCCTGCTCGGCGCCAGGCGCGTCATCGCCATCGACCGGGTGCCGGAGCGCCTGACCATGGCCCGGGCCGGTGGCGCCGAGACGATCAACCTCGATGAGGAATCGAACGTCGTCGCCCGGCTCAACGACATGACGGACGGCAAGGGGCCGGAGAAGTGCATCGATTCGGTCGGGATGGAGGCGCACGCCACCTCCTCGCTCGACGCGATCTACGACCGCGCCAAGCAGGCGGTGATGCTGGAGAGCGACCGGCCGCACGTCCTGCGCCAGATGATCATGGCCTGCCGCCCGGCCGGGGTGCTGTCGATCCCCGGCGTCTATGGCGGCCTGATCGACAAGGTGCCGTTCGGTGCGGCGATGAACAAGGGCCTGACCTTCCGGATGGGCCAGACCCACGTCAACCGCTGGAGCGACGACCTGCTGCGGCGGATCGAGGAGGGGCAGATCGACCCGTCCTTCGTCATCACCCACACGGTGGGTCTGGAGCAGGGGCCGGAGATGTACCGGACGTTCCGGGACAAGCAGGACGGCTGCATCAAGGTGATGATCCGGCCATG
Source organism: Methylobacterium aquaticum (assembly GCF_016804325.1). NCBI lineage: Bacteria > Pseudomonadati > Pseudomonadota > Alphaproteobacteria > Hyphomicrobiales > Methylobacteriaceae > Methylobacterium > Methylobacterium aquaticum. Next base: position 6,336,143 of record NZ_CP043627.1, on the reverse strand, counting down.
ACTCACCCCAGCACCCGCGAGGCAGCCATGACGCGCACGGTGAATCCCCGCTCCCGCTCGGCGCACGATGCGCTGGCCCGCGGCCTCGGCTGGTTCTCGATCGGCCTCGGGCTTGCCGAGATCCTGGCGCCCCGGGCGCTCTGCCGGGCGCTGGGTCTTGAGGGCCGCGAGGCCCTGGTCCAGGCCTACGGCGCCCGCGAGGTCGCGACCGGGGCGGCGATCCTGATGAGCCACGATCCGACGCCGTGGATCTGGGGCCGGGTCGCGGGCGACGCCCTCGACCTCGCCACCCTGGCGACCGGCTTCGAGGGCGACAACCCCCGCGCCGGCACCCTGGCGCTCGCCACCGCCGCGGTGGCGGGCGTGACGCTCGCCGACATCGTCTGCGTCCAGGGCCTCACGGCGGATAAGCGCCTGCCGCCGCCGGGGACCTACGAGTACCACAACCGCAGCGGCTATCCCGGCGGCCTCGCCGCCGCCCACGGCGCCGCCCGCGATTTCGCGGTGCCGCGGGATTTTCGGATCCCGGACGCCCTGCGTCCCTGGCAGGATGGGCGGCCGGTGGGGTGAGGGCATCGTCGAAACGGGGCCTGCTCGGCTGATCTCTCCAATGATCAAACCCACCATGTCTTTCCGGGGTCGCGAAAGCGGGGCCCGGAGTGACACGGTCGGCCTGACATCTGTAAAAAAACAATCAACCAGATTTTCAGAGAAGATCGGTATCACGACCTTGTCTTTCATCCCACTTTCGACCTCATCCTGAGGTGTTGGCCGATTAAAAATCGGCTGACTTCGAAGGAGGGCTCCAGAGATCGCAGCGAGATCTGGAGCCCTCCTGCGAGGCTCCTTTCAGTCGCACCTCTGGATGAGGGTGTGAATGGGACGAGCCTCGACCGAGACGAACAGGGTCTGGGACAAAAAAGAAAGGGCCGCCTCTCGGCAGCCCTCCCGCTCCGGTCCGTCCCGAAGCCTACTCTTTGTCGCCGCGGTGGATGCCCTTGTCGCGGTTCTCCTTCAGGCGGCCGTCATCCGAATGCTGCACGGTGCCCTGGTTCGGGGCGTCCGGGTTCTTATGGTTATGGCGGCCAGTGTCATCAGTATTGTGCGACTGAGACTGCTGCTTCTTGTCGGCCATATCCGTATCTCCCGTGATCTGCGGCGTGCCGCGGTGAGTGTTTCGATAACATATGATCGGGGTGCGGGTTCCTGGCCGAATCGGAGGACTGTGAAAGATCGGACGCGACATTTCGTCATTTCCTAAACGATGTCACAGGGGACTGGACGAACCGCGATCCTGAGCCAAAGCCGGCACCTCCGGGTCGGGGCGGAGCGAGACTCCGCCGAGCGGGCCGATGGCGTCCGTCGTGGGGCGACGCCCTTCGATCCCGACCGCCGCGGAGCTGTTGACGAGCGAAATGGTCGCGCCTATCAGTTATAGCACAAGCTATAATGATGAGCCGTTGCGATGTGCCGTGTCCTGTCCCCGCTTCTCGCCGGCATCGTCCTGGCCTGCTTCGCGACCGGGGAGGGGGCCGCGCCCGCCCGGGCCCAATCTCTCCCCACCGCCGCCGAGAACCTGACCCCCGGCGATCTCGACAGCGAGCACCTGTTCGGCTTCGCCGAGGGCAGCGACCTCGGCGTGCCCGGGGAGGTGGAGCTGGAATGGGAAACGAGCGGCCGGCTCGGCAAACGCCTCGGCCGCTTCCTCGCCGTCGACAGCGGGCTTGCCCTGAAGATGCCGCTGACCGGCGACTTCCGTCTCGCGCCGGGCGTCACCTTCAACGCCTCCGATATCGGCGAGCCGGCCCGGACCACCGGCGGCTTCAACGGCGGCTTCCTCGAGACCCGCCTGCGCCTGCTCGACCGCCGCGCCGCGCCGTTCGGTCTGACGCTGAGCATCGTGCCGGCCTACGGCACCGTCGATGGCGGCACGGGTATGCCGGCGCGCAGCTTCGGGACCGACGTCGCGCTGCTGGCCGACCGCGAGCTGATCCCCGGCACGCTGGTCGCGGCGGTCAATCTCGGCTTCGCGTTCTCGACGACGCAGGCAGCCGGCCTGGACGAGCGCATTCTCGGATCGGGCCTCGAGGCCGCCGCCGCCCTGGCCTACCAGGTCCGGCCCGGCCTCTTCGTCGGCGCCGAGGCGCGCTATGCCCGGACCTACGAGGGCCTGGCGCTCGACCGCCTCGCCGGGCAGGCCGTCTATCTCGGCCCCACCCTCTACACGACCCTGTCGCCGCAGGCCTGGGCCTCGTTCACCTGGAGCTTCCAGGTTGCCGGGCGGGCATCCGGCGAGCCGGGACCGCTCGACCTGTCGAGCTTCGACCGCCACCAGATGCGGCTGCGCGTCGGCTACAACTTTTGAACGGCTTCGGCTGGGCCGGCGCTACCCCACCCCCGTCGGCCCATCCAGCGTCAGCCGCACCCGGCGGGCCAGCTCCATCCGGCGATAGGGCTTGTTGAGGATCTCGAACTCGCTGCCGCCGGCATCCGTGCGCTCGATCGAGGCCTCGGCGTAGCCGGTGGTGAGCAGCACCTTGATCCGCGGCTGGCGCTCGCGGGCGGCGCGGGCCAGCAGCACGCCGTTCATGCCGCCGGGCATGATCAGGTCGGAGAACAGGAGGTCGACCTTGCCGGCGGAATCGAGCAGGTCCAGGGCCTCCTGGGGCCGTGGGCGACCAGCACCGTGTAGCCGAAATCGTCCAGGATCACCCGGGCGGTCTCGGCGACGTCCGGACGGTCGTCGACCACCAGGATCGTCTCGGTGCCGCTCCGGTCGGTCGCCCGCGGGGCGGGACGGCGCTCGGCGGCGACGGCCTGGTCGGTGGCCGGGAAGAGCAGGCGCACGGTCGTGCCCTGGCCGATCTCCGAGGTGATCCGCACCGTGCCGCCGGATTGCTTGGCGAAACCGTACACCATGGCGAGGCCGAGCCCCGTGCCGCGCCCCTCCTCCTTGGTGGTGAAGAACGGCTCAATCACCCGGGCCAGGATCTCCGGCGGCATCCCCAGCCCGGTATCCTGCACCTGCACCACCGCGTAGGCCCCCGGCCGCACCATCAGCAGCAGCGCCATCTCGTCGTCGATGGTCAGGTTCTCGGTCCTGATCGTCACGGTGCCGCCGCCCGGCATTGCGTCGCGGGCGTTGAGCAGGACGTTGAGGAGCGCGACCTCGGCCTGGGTCGGGTCGATGCGGCAGTTCCACAGATCGGGCGCGAGGTCGGTTTCCATCACGACGTGGTCGCCGAGCGTGCGCCCGGTGATCTCGTTCATGCCGCGCACGAGGGTGTTGAGGTTGAGCGCGCGCCCGTCGAGGCGCTGCTTGCGGGCAAAGGCGAGGAGCTGGTGGGTGAGCCGCGCCGCCCGGTCGGTCGCGGCGCGGATCGCCTGACCGGCGCCGAGCAGCCGGGTCGCGTCGATCCGCGGATGCTCGGCCAGCGCCAGCACCACGTCGGTATAGCCGCTGATGACCTGGAGCAGGTTGTTGAAGTCGTGCGCGATGCCGCCGGTGAGCTGGCCCAGGGCCTCCATCTTCTGGGCCTGGTGCAGGGCGAGCTCGGCGTCGCGGCGGCGCGACACGTCGAGCTGCGAGCCGAAGAAATAGACCAGCTCGCCCTTCTTGTCGTAGACCGGCGAGATGAACAGCGCGTTCCAGAAGGTCGAGCCGTCCTTGCGGTAGTTCAGGATCTCGGTCGCGAGTTCCTTGCGCTCGGCGATGGCGCGGCGCACCTCCGCCACCGTCTCGCGGTCGGTCTCCGGCCCTTGCAGGAAGCGGCAATTGGTGCCGACCAGCTCCTCCGGCGTGTAGCCGGTCATGCGCAGGAAGGCCTGGTTGGCGAAGACGATCGGGTTGTCCGGCTGGTGCGGATCGGTGACGATCATCGGCATCCGCGTCGTCTCGACGGCGGCGAAGAAGATGTCCGAGTGGGTGTCGTGGACGGCGCGCGGGCCGCGGGCAGTGACGGCGGGCCCGAGGCCGCCGAGATCCGGCTTCTCCGAAATATCCGCCATCAGAAGGCCCTCGTGCCGCCGGCTGAGCCACGCGACACGCGGTCAGGCCTCCACCATCCACGACGATGAGATAGGCGGCGACGGCGAAGATCAACAGGCCCCAAAGGATAGCGCACGATTTTCAGGGGTGCGCCTTTGCCGCGGAGGCATCATGGAACGATCGAGATTGTGCCGATGCGGTCAGGGCGTGGGCCACGCATGGATGCCGAGCTGGTCCGACCTCCGCCTCGTCTTGGGGCGATGCGGGACGCGGCCGCGAAACATCGAAAGACCCGCCGACCCGCCCGGCGCGCAGGGACGATTTTTGCCGTGGCGGCCGCCCGGTCCCGGGATTAGGTTCGCGGTGCCCGTTTCGTTTGTCCACGATTTTTGATGCCTGCGAGGTTCCGATGCAGCCCGCCACCGTCCCGGACGTGACCTTCCACACCCGCGTCAGGAACGACGCCATCGGCGGCCCCAACCCGTTCGAGTGGAAGGACCTCACCTCGGCCGACGTGTTCGGCGGCCGCAACATCGTGCTGTTCGCGCTGCCCGGCGCCTTCACCCCGGCCTGCTCGGACGACCACCTGCCGGGTTACGAGCAGCATGCCGACGCCTTCGCCGCCCTCGGTATCGACCAGGTGATCTGCCTGTCGGTCAACGACGCCTTCGTGATGTTCCAGTGGGCGAAATCCAAGGGCATCGAGAAGGTGTTCATGCTGCCCGACGGCAATGCCGACTTCACGCGCCAGATGGGCATGCTGGTCAGGCGCGGCCGCCAGGGCATGGGGATGCGCAGCTGGCGCTACTCCATGCATGTCGCGGACGGCACGATCCGGAAGATGTTCGTCGAGCCCGGCTTTCGCGATGACCCGCCGGGCGTCGGCCTCAAGGTCTCGGATGCCGGGACGATGCTCGATTACCTGAAGAGCCGGTAGCGGCGGCCGCGGCTGAGCCGAGTTGCATGGTGCAACTCAGCTCAGCTCCTTGTTCTCGCATCATCGTCGCCGCCGAACCGGTCACCACTTCGGCGAATGATGCTGAGTACGATCCGGGCGGCGCTGCGGCTCGGGTCGTCACCGTCGGGCAGCCGCATCGTGGCGTCGAGGCGGGCGAGCGCGGCCTCCTGCGCCGCCCGGGCCGGGCCGTCGGGCAGGAGGGGCCCGAGCGCCGCTGCCAGGCGCTCGGGGGTGCAATCCGACTGGATCAGCTCGGGGATCGCGTTCTCGCCCAGGATCAGGTTCGGCAGCACGATCGTCGGCACCTGGATCAGGCGGCGCACGATCACTTCCTCGATCTTCGGCACCTGGTAGGCCACCACCATCGGCACGCCGGACAAGGCGAGTTCGAGGGTCACGGTGCCCGACGCCGCGAGCGCCGCCCGGGCGCGCCGGAAGGTCGCGAGCTTGTCGGCCTCGCCGTCGATCAGGCGCGGGGCCACCGGCCAGGACGCGGCCAGACGCGCGATCAGGGCGCGGTGGCGGGTCACCGCCGGCAGCTCGACCGTGAAGGCGTGGCCCTGGGCCTGGAGCTTGGCGAGGGCCGACCCGAAGATCGGCATCAGCCGCTCGATCTCGGTGCGGCGCGAGCCCGGCAGCACCGCGAGGACGGGGCTCGGTCCCTGCCGGGTCGCCGTCTCGGCGGGACCCGGCCGCAATTCGCTCAGACGCTCGATCAGCGGGTGGCCGACATAGGTGCAGGCCGGACCATCGAGGCGGCGATGAGCATCGGGCTCGAACGGCAGCAGGGCGAGCACGTGGTCGATGTAGCCGCGCATGGTCTTCGCCCGCCACGGGCGCCAGGCCCAGACGCTCGGGCTGACGTAATCGACCACGGGCAGACCCGGCAGTTGCCGACGCACCCGGCTCGCCACCGCATGGGTGAAGCCGGGGCTGTCGATGATGACGAGCACGTCGGGACGGGCCGCCACGCAGGCCCGCACGGTCTGGCGGATGCGCCGCATCAGCAGGCGGATGCGGGCGGCGACCGCGAGGTAGCCGATCACCGCCACGTCCTCGAGCGGGAACAGCGAGTCCATCCCCTCCGCCGCCATCGCGTCGCCGCCGACGCCGGAGAGCGAGAGCGGCCTGTCCGAGAGCGCGCGCAGCGAGCGGATCAGCTTGGCGCCGAGCTGGTCGCCGGATTCCTCGCCCGCGACGAGCCAGATCGTGAGAGGACGTTCAGGATCGGGATGCGCGCTCAACGGGAGGGCTCCGGGTCGGGCGGCAAGAAAACGGGTGGCAGGGAAACGGGCGGCAAGGAAACGGGCGGCAAGGAAACGGGCGGCGAGGAATCGGGAGGCAGGCCGAGGAGGAAGAGGCCGAGGCGGTCGGCGAGCGCCACCGTTTCCGCCCGGTCGAGCACCAGGGTGTCGCCGGCCCCGACCGCGATGCCGAGGCAGCCGGCCTCCGCCGCGCGCCTGACCGTGCGCGGACCGATCGCCGGCAGGTCGACCCGGAGGTCCTGGCCGTCCTTCGCCCGCTTCACCAGCACCATCCCGGCGGGCGGGCGGCCGAGGCCGAGGGGACGGCGGGCGAGCGTCCGCGCCCGGGCGAGCATCCGGTCGGTGCCCTCCGGCCCCTCGACCGCCAGCACCCGCCGGCTCGCCACCACGGCGGCTTGTCCCACGTCGTGCGGCGACAGGCTGGCGAGCAAGGCCCGGCCGGCCTCCACGGACGCCTCCGCCGCCTCGTCGGGTCCCAGGGTGCCGAAGCGGCCCCGCGGCGCCATCAGGTTCGGCGCGAGGTCGCGCACGCCGAGCACCTGCAACCCATGCTCTTCGAGGAGCGCCAGCACGCCGCGCAGGAGGTGGTCGTCGCCGCCCGAGGCCAGCGAGCGAAGCGCCTCGCGGTTGCGGTAGGCGGCGAGCGTGTTGAGCAGCGCGGCCGGGCTCGGCCGGGCCACGGCGCCGGCGAGCGTGACTCCGGCGGGCGCCCAGGCGCACAGGGTGTCGAGTGCGCCGCGCACGTCGAGGAGATCGACCGTGGCGTCGGCCCGCCGCCGCGTCGCCGGATCGGCGAAGCCCCGGATCGCCAGCACCCGGCAGGAGCGCCCGGCGCCCTCCAGGGCGGCGGCGATGAGGAGCGGCAACCGGCCGGCCCCGGCCACGATCGCGACCGGGCGTGCCGGGCTCACGGCCGATACGGCCTTCGCCGCCGCGGCGCCCATCACGTGGCGCCCATCACGTGGCGCCCATCAAGCAGGACCCGGGGCCTCGCGCGGGGTGCAGACCGAGCGCTTGCCGCCCTCGCGGATGAAGGCCAGGATCTCCTGCACGATCGGATGCTGGTCGAACTCCGCCGCCACGTCCTCGACCCGCTCCATCAGCGTGCCTTCGAGGGCGAACAGCAGCCGGTAGGCCTTGCGCAGCGCGTGGATCTCCTCGCGGGAGAAGCCGCGGCGCTGGAGCCCGATGATGTTGAGCCCCGACAGGTGGGCGCGGTTGCCCACCGCCATGCCGTAGGGAATCAGGTCGTTCTCCAGCCCCGACAGGCCGCCGACGAAGGCATGCGCGCCGACCCGGGCGAACTGGATCACCGCGGCGCCGCCGCCGAGGATCGCGTAGTCGCCGACCTGGCAATGGCCGGCCAGCATCACGTTGTTGGAGAACACGACGTGGTTGCCGACCCGGCAATCGTGGCCGACATGGCTGTTGGCGAGGAACGCGCACCCATCGCCCACCACGGTGACGAGCCCACCGCCGGCGGTGCCGGGGTTCATCGTCACGCCCTCGCGGATCTGGCAATCGGCGCCGATCGTCAGCGTCGAGTCCTCGCCGCGGAACTTCAGGTCCTGCGGCGGGTGGCCGATCGACGCGAAGGGGTAGATCCGGGTGCGCGGGCCGATGGTGGTCCGGCCCGCCACCACGACGTGGCTCACGAGCTTCACGCCGTCGCCGATCTGGACTTGCGGCCCGACATGGCAGAACGGGCCGATCTCGACGCCGGCGCCGATCGCCGCGCCGTCCTCGACCACCGCGCTCGGGTGGATGCGGGTCTCGAACGCCTCGCTCATTCGGTCACCAGCATCGCGCCGATCTCGGCCTCGGCCACCAGCACGCCGTTCACCTTGGCCTCGCCCTTGAACCACCACATGAAGCGGCGGTTGCTGGTCTTGCGCATGTGGTACTCGACCACGTCGCCCGGCACGACCGGCTTGCGGAACTTCGCCTTGTCGATGGTCATGAAGAAGACCTTGCTCGGCTTGGCGTCGCCCTTGAGCTTGTGGGCGCAGCAGATCGCGCCGGCGGTCTGGGCCATGCCCTCGATCAGCAGCACGCCCGGGAAGACCGGGGCGGCCGGGAAGTGGCCGGTGAAGTGCGGCTCGTTGATCGTGACGTTCTTGATGCCGATGCAGCTCTCGTCCCGGTCGATCTGGACGATCTTGTCGATCATCAGGAACGGGTAGCGGTGGGGCAGGAGCTCCATCACCCGCAGGATGTCGGCCGTACCCAGTTCGGCAGGCATCTCGGTCATGGTGTCAGGCTCCCTCGTGGCGGCCCCGGACGCGCTCCGGATGTCCGGTGCGCCGTCTTTGGCGAGAAGTTCCGCGGATGCAAGCGATTTGCGGCGGGAGAACGGCGGACTTGGTCCGGCTCCCCGGCCTCAGCCCTCGCCGGCCTCGTCCCGGCTGCGCGCCGCGAGGTTCTTGAGCGTCGTCATCTCGCGGAACCACTCGCGCACGGGCTTCGCTGGCGTGCCGCCCCAGCGAGAGCCCGCCGGGACGTCCTTGTTGACGTTGCTCGATCCGGCGATCTGCGCGCCCATGCCGATGCGCAGGTGGCCGACCACCCCGACCTGGCCGCCGAGCACGACGTAATCCTCGAGCGTCGTCGAGCCCGAGATGCCGACCTGGGCGACGATCACGCAGTGGCGGCCGATGACGACGTTGTGGGCGATCTGGACGAGGTTGTCGATCTTGGTGCCCTCGCCCACCACCGTGTCGCGGCTGGCGCCCCGGTCGATGGTGGTGTTGGCGCCGATCTCGACGTCGTCCTGGATGATGACGCGGCCGACCTGCGGCACCTTGAGATGGCCGCCCGGCCCCATGGCGAAGCCGAACCCGTCCTGCCCGATGCGGGCGCCGCCATGCACGATCACCCGGTTGCCCAAGAAGGCGTGCAGCACCGAGGCGTTGGGGCCGATGGCGCAACCGCGCCCGATCCGCACGTTCGGACCGACGACGCAGCCCGCCGCCAGCACCGTCTCGGCGCCGATCTCCGCCTGGGGGCCGATCACCACCCCGGGATCGACCACGACGCCCGGCTCGAGCCGGGCGGTCGGGTGGACGAAGGAGCCGGGCGACACGCCGGTGGCCCCGAAGAGCGAGGTCGGGCGTGCCGCGCTCGGGAACAGGCGCGCGAGCACCGTCGCGAAGGCGCGATAGGCCTGCGGCGTCACCAGCGCCACCGTGCCTTCCGGCACCCGGGCGGCGAAGCGCGGGGTGACGAGGCAGGCCCGGGCCCGCGTCGTCGCCAGGGCCCCGGCATATTTGGCGTTGTCCATATAGGCGAGGTCGTCGGGGCCGGCGCTCTCGAGGGGGCTCGCTGCGCGGATCACCGCCTCGCCGTCGACGCCCGGCGGCAGGGGCGCGCCGGAGAGCGCCGCGATCTCGTGCAGGCTGACGGGACCCGCGAGGGGGAAGAAGACCGGTTCCGACATTGCCTGCTTGCCTCAAGGCCCCGCGGGCCGGATCGCGCCGGACCGCTTCATGTTCCCGTCGAGGGGAGGGCGCCCGGACTACCCGGTCGCGCCGGAGGGCACAAACGAAAACAGCCGCGGAGCTGTCTGCCCCGCGGCCGTCGAGTCCGGGGGCGGGCGCCGTCGGCGCCCGCCGGATGGAAGTTAGAAGCGCGAGCCGCCCGAGAAGCGGAAGGCCTGCGTCTGGTCCTTGCCGACCTTGCCGAAATAGGTCCCGTCGGCGCCGAAGACCTTCTGGCCCTCGTCCTTGGTGAGGGCGTAGGCGTAGTCGAAGCGGATCGGGCCGAGCGGCGAGTTCCACAGGATCGACGCGCCGACCGACGAGCGGATCGTGTTCTTGTCGCGGACGTTCACGCATTCGGGTTCGACGCCGACCGTGAGAGCGTTGAAGTTGCAAGCGCCGGTGAGCGGCGATGTGCCGTTGATGAAGCCGTCGCCGTTCACGTCGAAGGCGCGGCGGCCCTTGTAGCCGAACAGCGTACCGGCATCGGCGAAGACCGCGCCCTTCAGGCCGAGATCGCGGGGCAGGCCCCAGATCGGGAACTGCACCTCGACCGAGGCGCCGAGATAGGTCGTGCCGCCGATCGCGTTCGAGCGGGCGTCGCCCGAGCCGACGTCGCGCGGGCCGATACCGTTCGGTGCGAAGCCGCGGACCAGCGACGGGCCGAGGAAGAACTGGTCGGTGACGCGGAGGGAATTGCCCTCGGTCGGCGAGACGTGGCCACCCTGGAACTTCACGAAGCCGACGACGTCCTCGTACAGCTCCTTGTAGTAGCGAGCCTCGCCGGTGACGCGGAAGAACTTCGAGTCGCCGCCGATGCCGGCATATTCCGGCTTGATCTCGCCGTAGAAGCCGTTTCGCGGCAGCTGCAGGTTGTCGAGGGTCGAGTAGGCCAGGGTCACGCCGGCGAGCGAGGTCAGCGTCGAGCCGACCGCCTCCTTCAGGGCGATCGAGGCCTCGCCGTCATAGGCGCAGTTCGGGTACCTCGCCAGGCCGCCGACGTTCCGGCCGTTGAGGATCGTGCCCGGATCGTAGGTCTGGGTGTAGCCCGGGATCGGGAACGAGCAGTCGTTGTACGGCCGCTTCAGCGTGTTCGGGATCTTCAGGTCGGTGTTGTAGATCGAGTAGCGCAGCGTGATGCCGAACTCCTCGGTGATCGGCAGGCCGAGGCGGAGCTGGCCGCCGACCACGTCGGTCACGTAGCGGGAGTAGCGGGTCTGGTCGCTGTACTTGTTGAAGACGTCGAAGCCGGCAGCCAGGCGGTAGCCGAGGAAGTACGGCTCGGTGAACGAGAAGTCGACGCCGCGGGTGTACTGGCCGGCGGTGCCGGCGAGGCGGACGTACTGGCCGCGGCCGAGGAAGTTCGACTCAGAGACCGAGACCTCGCCGATGATCCCGTCCGCCGTCGAGTAGCCGCCGGCGACCGAGAACGAACCGGTCGGTTGATCCTCGACATCGATGTTTACGACGACGCGGTCGGGAGCCGAGCCCGGCTCGTTGGAGAACCGCACCTTCTTGAAGAAGCCGAGGCCGTTCAGGCGCCGCTCGGCCCGGTCGATCAGCACGCGGTTGTAGGCATCGCCCTCGGTGACGTCGAGCTCGCGCCGCACCACGTAGTCGCGGGTGCGGGTGTTGCCGCGCACGTTGATGCGCTCGATGTAGACCTTCGGGCCGTCCTCGACGATGTAGCCGAGGGCCACGGTGCCGGTGGCGCGGTCGCGCTCGCCGGTCGGGCGGACCTGGGCGAAGGGATGGCCGTTGCGCGCCACGGTCGTGGTGACGCCGGTCAGGGTCTTCTCGACGTCCTCGGCATTGTAGACGTCGCCGACGCCGGTGCGCAGCTCGTCGCGCAGGACGGTGCCGTCGACGCCCGGGATGCGCGAATCGACCGAGACCGCGCCGACGCGGTATTGCTGGCCTTCCTCGACCGTGATCGTGATGATCCAGCCGCCGGCGGCGTCATCGAAGCGCGAATCCGCCGAGGCGATCCGGAAGTCGGCATAGCCGTTCTTCAGGTAATAGCGCCGGATCAGGTCGAGGTCGTTGGCGAGCCGGTCGGGATCGTAGACGTCGGAGGTCTTGACGAAGCTGAGGAGGTTCATCTCCGACAGCGTCATCAGATCCTTCAGGCGACCGTCCGAATAGACCTGGTTGCCGACGAACTTGATCGCCTTGACGCCGGTCTTGTCGCCCTCGTCGATGGTGTAGACCACGTCGACCCGGCCGTTCGGCAGGTCGACGGTCCGCACCGACACCTTGGCGAGGCCGCGGCCGGCCCGACGGTAGACTTCGCGGATCCGGTCGAGGTCGGAGTTGACCTGCGCTTGGCTGTAGGGCCCGCGCGACTTCGACTCGACGATGCCCTCGAGCGTCCCCTTCTCGACCTTCTTGTTGCCCTCGAAGAAGACGCGGTTGATCGTGTTGTTCTCACGCACCGAGACGACGATGCGGCCACCGTTATGCGCCACGCGCACGTCGGAGAACATCCCGCTGGCGATCAGGTTACGGCGGCCCTCTTCGGGCGACACGCCAACCACGTAGGAGCGGACCGTCTCCGGATCGATCCGGGAATTGCCCTGAACGACAATCTGCTGCGCGAAGGCGCTGCCGCTGGCGGCGATGGTGGCGGCCATGACAATGGCGCCTTTCGCCGACGCACGCCGGCGCTTACCCGTCATCGACATCATCAAATGGCCCGTCTCATTTTTGTCGGCGCGGGCTTAACACCCGCAGACGATCACCTTCTCGCAAAGGCGAAGGCCCCTGGTCCTAGCGTCGCTTCTATCGGGAATCCCCGGCGAAGCAAACGCCACGCTCCCGACCTACAGGGATTTTGCCCACACGTTGCCTTCCTGTCACGGGCCACGGCCACGCTTTTCGCGCACCAAGGTCAGCGCGCGATGAACGGCGCGCGGCCCCGAAAGGCCCGAAATGGCACGCATTTTACGAAAATTGCAGCGATTCCCGAGGGGGTAGCGTCCGAGGGAGCGCCCCCATGCACAAAGGGCCGCCCGCGTGAGCGGGCGGCCCTGCCTGGCCGAAAACCGGTGGATCGTCCCGGGCGTCAGGTGCCGCGGTTGAAGGCGGCGCCGATATGCAGGATGTCGTTCCAGGTCGCGAACAGCATGAGCATCAGCACCAGGGCGAGGCCGATGCGGAAGCCGATCTCCTGGGCCCGCTCGCTCAAGGGACGGCCGCGCACGATCTCGACGGCGTAGAACATCAGGTGGCCGCCATCGAGCATCGGCACCGGGAACAGGTTGATGAGCCCGATCGACACCGACAGGACCGCGATCAGCCCGACCAGCGCCCCGATGCCGCCGACCTTGGCGGCTTGGCCCGAGACCCGGGCGATGCCCATCGGGCCCGAGAGCTGGTCGGCCGATTCCCGCCCGGTGATCAGCTTGCCGATGTAGCTGAAGGTCCGGTCGACGACGAAGTAGGTCTCGGTGACGCCGATCTTGAGCGAATCGAGCGCGTCGTAGCGCACGAGCTTGACGTCGGCGGCGTCGCGCGGCCCCTGGATGCCGAGCCGGCCGATGCGCTGGGTGCCGAACGGGGTCTTGTCCTCGTAGACGTCCGGCGTCGCGGTGAGCGGGGTGGTGACGCCGCCGCGCTCCACCGTGAAGTCGAGCCGGTCGCCGGCGGCGCCCGAGACGGTACGCTGCATGTCCGCGAAGTTGCGCACCGCGCTGCCGTTGATCGTCAGCACCACGTCGCCGGCCTGGAAGCCGGCGCGCTCGGCGGCGCTGCCCGCCTGCACCGCCGAGACCCGGGGCGCCACCTCGTAGCGGCCGGTGGCGTAGACGGCGCCGGCGAAGACCGCGATGGCGAGGAGGAAGTTCGCGATCGGCCCCGCCGCCACGATGGCGACCCGCTTCCAGACGTTCTGGGCGTGGAAGCTGATCGCGTGGTCGGCCGGGTTCATGCGCGCCATCGCGTCCGGATCCGGCACGCTGGCGCCGTTCATGTCGCCGACGAACTTGACGTAGCCGCCGAGCGGGATCGCCGAGATCTTCCAGCGGGTGCCGCGGCGGTCGTTGAAGCCGATCAGCTCGGGTCCGAAGCCGATCGAGAAGCTGGTCACCCCGACGCCGCACCACCGCCCGACCAGGAAATGGCCCATCTCGTGGATGAACACCACGACGGTGAGGACGAACAGGAACGGCACGATGTAGCCGAGCAGGTTCGTCGTCGCGCCGCCGACGACGTTGAGCAGATCCATGGTCACCTCGATGCGGCGCGGCGGGCCCTCCCTGGCCCGCGTCGCGGCCGCCTTGCCGATCCCGCACCATACAGAGTCCGGGGGCGCGGGAACAGGGCACGAAACGATCGTGCGTTACCTCAACGGAAGGCCTGTGAATCGAACGCCTTGACGACGCTCACGCGGCGAGCGCCGCCTCGCTCCAGTGCCGCACCTCGGCGTCGATGGCGAGCGCCTCCTCGACGTCGGCTGGCGCCGTGGGGAAGCGGCTCGCGAAATGCTCGCAGGCCCGCTCGACCAGGGCGGCGATGTCGTAGAAGCGGATTTTTTCGGCGATGAAGGCCGCGACCGCGATCTCGTTCGCCGCGTTCATCACCGTCGGCTGGGCGCCGCCCGCGGCGAGCGCGGCCTTGGCGATCCGCAGGCAGGGGAAGCGCTCCTCGTCCGGGCGCTCGAAGGTGAGGCTGCCGACGCTCGCGAGGTCGAGGGGTTTGCCGCGGGCGATCGACAGGCGGTCGCCCAGGCCCAGGCAATGCGAGATCGGCACCCGCATGTCGGGAACGTAGAGCCCGGCGGTCACCGCGCCGTCGCGCCAGGTCACGAGGGCGTGGACGATCGATTGCGGGTGGACCACGGCGTCGAGCCGCTCGGCCTCGATGCCGAACAGGTGGTGGGCCTCGATCAGCTCCAGCCCCTTGTTCATCAGGGTGGCCGAATCGATGTTGATCTTCATGCCCATCGACCAGGTCGGGTGGGCGGCGGCATCGGCCGCGCTCGCCGCGGCGATCCGCTCGCGGGTCGCGGTCCGGAACGGTCCGCCCGACGCCGTGATGGTCATCCGGGTGATGTCGTCGATCCGCCCGGTGCCGATCGACTGCTCGAGGGCGTTGTGCTCGGAATCCATCGGCAGGAGGCGGGCGCCGTATTTCTTGGCGTCGCGCATGAAGGCGTCGCCGGCGCAGACCAGGCTCTCCTTGTTGGCGAGCGCCACGGTGCGGCCCTGGCGGATCGCCGCGCAGGTGGGGCTCAGGCCCGCCGCCCCGCTCACCGCCGCCACGACGATGTCGGCCTCGCGCGTCGCCGCCTCGATCACCGCCGAGGGGCCGGCGCCGCAGGCGATGCCGGAGCCGCCGAGCGCGTCGCGCAGAGCCGGCAACCCCTGGGGATCGGCGATCGCGGCGAATTCGGCGTTCAGCTCGCGGGCGACGCGGGCCAGCGCCGGCACGTCGCGGCCGCCCGCCACGGCGCCGACCCGGAACCGGTCGCGGTGCTGGTCGAGCAGGTCGGCGGTGGAGCGCCCGATCGAGCCGGTGGCCCCCAGGACGGAAACGGTGAGGGTCATGGCTGTCCCGTGAGAGTGAGGCCGACGAGCAGGAGGCCGGCGAGGAGGGCCACGGCGAAGAAGCCGTCGAGGCGGTCCATCACGCCGCCATGGCCCGGGATCAGGCGGCCGGAATCCTTGGCGCCGTAGGCGCGCTTGAGGGCCGATTCGGCGAGGTCGCCGCCCTGGCTCATCACCGAGGCGAGGGCCGAGAGCGCGCAGGCCAGAGGCAGCGACAGCGCCTCGGTGGCGCCGAGCTGGCGCGCGCCGGCCGCCACCGCGCCGCCGACGATCGTCGCGGCGAGAAGCCCGCCGCAGAAGCCCGACCAGGTCTTCTTCGGGCTCACCGCCGGCCACAGCTTCGGTCCGCCGAGCGACCGGCCGGTGAAGTAGGCGGCGATGTCGGTGGTCCAGACCACGCCGAACAGCCAGAGCGGGCCGGCGAGCCCGATGCGGGGATCGTCGCGCAGGAGCACCGGCACCAGGGCGACGACGAGGGCGCAGGCGAGGCTCGCCGGCGCCCAGATCCGCCCCGCGGCCGGACGGGCGAGGAGCGCGAGGAGCGCGAGGCCGAGACCCGTCGCCGCCACGAGCCAGAAGGTCGGGACCGGGAGCCGCGCCCCCGCCACCACGCCGAAGAGCACGAGGCCCGCGATGGCGAGCAGCGGCCGGTGGGGGGCGGTGCGGGTGATGGCGAGCCACTCGCCCACCACCGCGAGGCCGGCGAGGAACCAGACCACCGCGAAGATCCACCCGCCGTTCAGCGTCGCGCCCAGCACCAGGAGGCCGAGCACGATCCCGGAGACCGTGCGGGCGCCGAGCTCCGTCGCCGGCCAGGCCGGACGGCCCGTCCCGGGGGCCTTGATGCCGTTCTCCGCCATCACCCCGCCCGGGCGCTGAGGCCGCCGAAGCGGCGGTCGCGGCTCTGGAACTCGCCGATCGCGGCGAGGAAGGTGGCGTGGTCGAAATCCGGCCAGAAATCCGGCACGAACACGAACTCGGAATAGGCGGTCTGCCAGGTCAGGAAATTCGAGACCCGCTGCTCGCCGGAGGTGCGGATGACGAGGTCGGGATCGGGGATGCCGTCGGTGTCGAGGGCGCCCGTCATCGCCGCGGCGTCGATCGCCTCGGGCGAGAGCCGCCCCTCGGCCACCGCCCGGGCGAGGGTCTGAACGGCGCGCAGGATCTCCTGGCGCCCGCCATAGTTGAAGGCCACGACCAGCGTCAGCTTGGTGTTGCGGGCGGTGCGCTCCTCGGCCTCGCGCAGGAGGCCGGCGATGTCGCCCGGCAGGCCGTCGCGCTCGCCGATGATCCGCACCCGCACGCCGTTGGCGTGCAGGTCGGCGAGGTCGCGGCGCACGAACAGCTTGAGCAGGCCCATCAGGTCCGCCACCTCGGCGGCGGGCCGGCGCCAGTTCTCGGAGGAGAAGCTGTAGATCGTGAGGTAGGGGATCCGGAGGTCGATCGCCGAGCGTACGGCGCGGCGCACCGCCTCGACCCCGCGGCGATGGCCCTCGACCCGCGGCAACCCGCGGCGGGCGGCCCAGCGGCCGTTGCCGTCCATGATGATGGCGACGTGGCGCGGCATCGCCCCGCCCGGGGAGGGTGCGCCCGCCGGGCCGGGCACCGACTGGCCCTGACCCTGGTCCTGGTCTCGGCCTGCCTCCAGCAGGGTCACCGTCTCGCTGTCGCCTGCCATGCTGGCCCCGACCCCGGCGGAGCCGCCCCGCGGCTCCGCGCTCCCCACGCGCTCTCGTCCGTCATGCCGGCCTGGATCTCAGACCTGCATGATCTCCTTCTCCTTGGAGGCCAGGGTCTGGTCGACCTCGGCGATGTGCTGGTCGGTCGCCTTCTGCACCTGGTCGGCCTGGCGCTTCTCGTCGTCCTGGCTGATGGCGCCGTCCTTCTCCAGCTTCTTCAGGTGGTCGAGGCCGTCGCGGCGGACGTGGCGGACCGCGACGCGGGCCTCCTCGGCATATTTGTGCGCGACCTTGACCATCTCCTTGCGGCGCTGCTCGTTCATCTCGGGGATGCGCAGGCGGATGGTCTGGCCTTCCGTCATCGGGTTGAGGCCGAGGTCGGATTCGCGGATCGCCTTCTCGACCGCCGCCACCATGCCGCGGTCCCAGACCGAGACGCTGAGGAGGCGCGGCTCCGGCACGCTGATGGTGGCGACCTGCGCCATCGACATCGCGGCGCCGTAGGCGTCGACCTGGATCGGGTCGAGGAGCGAGGGCGTGGCCCGCCCGGTGCGCAGCGAGCCGAGGTCGTGCTTGAGGGAGTTCAGCGCGCCCTGCATGCGCCGCTTGATGTCGTTGAGGTCGAAGGGGGGAGGGGTAGCCATTCCTGCGCGTCCCGAGCCGTCTGGAGGAGAATGGGAGTGAGGGCGCGCCCGTGACGGGGCCGCCCTGATCCGGCTTCAATGAACCAAAACCCGACCTGCCGCAAATCGTTACGAGCGGCGATCGGCCGGGTGGGGTGCCTTTACGGCGCCGTGACCGCTCGGATGAGCGCCTTACGGCGCCACCAGGGTCGAGCGGGCGGCGCCGGTGAGGATCGCCGTCACCGAGCTCGGCGCGTGGACCGAGCCGACGATCAGCGGCAGGCCGCCGTCGCGGGCGAGCGCGAAGGCGGCGGTGTCCATCACCTTGAGGTCGCGGGCGATCGCCTCGTCGTGGCTCAGGCGCTCGTAGCGCACGGCGTCCGGATTGGTCTTCGGATCGGCGGAATAGACGCCGTCGACCTGCGTCGCCTTCAGCACCGCGTCGCATTTCAGCTCGGCGGCGCGCAGGACCGCGGCGGTGTCGGTGGTGAAGTACGGGTTGCCGGTGCCGCCGGCCAGGACCACGACCTGGCCCTTGTCGAGGTGGTGCAGGGCGGGCTGGCGGGCATAGGTCTCGCAGATCGTCGGCATCGACACCGCCGACATGGTGCGGGCGGTGACGCCGGCGGCGTTCAGCGCCGTCTCGAGCGCCAGCGAGTTCATGACCGTCGCCATCATGCCGAGCGAATCACCCGTGGCCCGGTCGATCCAGCCCGCCGCCGAGACCCGGGCGCCGCGGATCACGTTGCCGCCGCCGACCACGAGCGCGATCTGGAAGCCCTTGTCCACCGCCCGGGCGATGTCGTCGGCGAGCGAGGCCAGGGTCGGCGGGTGCAGCCAGTAGCCGTCGGGGGCGGCCAGCGCCTCGCCGGAGAGCTTCACCAGCACGCGGCGGAAACGGGTCGAGCCTTGCTCGGGCAGAGGCTGGTCCGACGACGGTAGTTCGGGCATGGGCGCTCCTCTGGCCGCCCGCGGGGACGGCTGTCGGCGTCAGGTGTCGTTACGAGTCGGCCGGGTTCTAGCCTGTCGATCCCGGCCCGTCGAGGCGCCGGCCGACCGGAATCGGCCCGGCCGGGCGGCCGGCAGGCGGGCACGAAAAAGGGGGACCCGCCGCGCGGGTCCCCCTCTCAAGATCTTCACGCGCTGCGCGAGCCGATCAGCCCTTGGCGGCCGCAGCGACCTCGGCGGCGAAGTCCGGCGCCTCTTCCTTCTCGATGCCCTCGCCGAGCGCGTAGCGGACGAAGCCGGTGAGCTTCACCGGGCCGCCGGCCTTGCCCTCGGACTCCTTGAGCACCTGGGCCACGGTCTTCGACGAGTCGTGCACGAAGGGCTGATCGAGGAGGGTGACCTCCTTGTAGTAGCTCTTCAGGCCGCTCTCGACGATCTTGGCCAGCACGTGGTCCGGCTTGCCGGCGTTCTTCTCGCGCAGGATGTTGCTCTCGCGCTCGACCGTGGCGGCGTCGACGCCCGAGGCGTCGAGCGCCACCGGGTTGGTCGCCGCGACGTGCATGGCGATCTGGCGGCCGAGCTGGCTCAGCACCGTCACGTCGCCGGCCGATTCGAGGGCCACGAGCACGCCGATCTTGCCGAGACCCTCGGAGACCTGGCCGTGGACGTAGGAGGCGATGACGCCCTTCTCGACCGACAGCTTGGCGACGCGGCGCAGGGTCATGTTCTCGCCGATGGTGGCGATCAGCTCCTGCAGCTTGTCCTTGACCGTCGTCTCGGCGCCCGGGAACTTGGCGGCCTCGAGGGTCTCGATGCTGTCGCCGGCGGTGAGCGCCAGCTTGGCGGCCTCGCGGACGAAGGCCTGGAAGCCGTCGTTGCGGGCGACGAAGTCGGTCTCGGAGTTCACCTCGAGCACCGCGGCGTGGTGGCCGGCGGACTCGACCGCGACCAGGCCCTCGGCGGCGACGCGGCCGGCCTTCTTGGCGGCCTTGGCGAGGCCCTTCTTGCGCAGCCAGTCCACGGCCGCCTCGAGGTCGCCGGCGGTCTCGTTGAGGGCCGACTTGCAGTCCATCATGCCCGCGCCGGTCTTCTCGCGCAGCTCCTTGACCATCGCTGCCGTGATGTTGGCCATCGTGGGATCCTCTCGATTGGCGCCCCGGCGCCGCGGGAGGCGCGGCGCGGGTCGGCGGAATAAAGGGAACCCGGCGCCGTGGCGGCGCCGGGCTTGGAAGAGTCGTCAGGTCCGCAGGGTCGACGCGCCCCGCGCGAGAACCGTGCCGGCGTTACGCGGCGGCGGCGGCCTCGACGAAGCCGCGGGCCTGGTTCACCCAGCCGTCGCGCTCGAAGCGGCCGTTGAGCTTCAGGTCGGCATCGACCTTGGCGATGTCGTCGGCGGACATCGCGGCGATCTGCCAGTAATGGTAGATGCCGGCGTCGTTGAGCTTCTGCACCAGCTGCGGGCCGACGCCCGTGAGCTTGGTCAGGTCGTCCGGCGCGCCGCGGGGGGCGGCCAGCAGCTCGAAGGGCTCGCCGACATACGGCTCGGTGACGTCGACCGGCACCACCTCGGGCTCGTTGGCGAGCGCCGGCAGCTCCTCGGCCATCGGCTCGTCGGACTCGCCGAGGTCGATGCCGAGCGCGCCCTGGCCGCGCGAGATGCCGTCGATCGCCGCGCGGGCGACGAGGTCGCAGTAGAGCGCGATGGCGCGGCCGGCATCGTCGTTGGCCGGGACGACGTAGGTGATGCCGTCCGGGTTGCAGTTGGTGTCGACGATGGCCGCCACCGGGATCTTGAGGCGGTTCGCCTCCTTGATCGCCAGCTGCTCCTTGTTGGTGTCGATCACGAACAGCAGGTCGGGCACGCCGCCCATGTCCTTGATGCCGCCGAGCGCCTTCTCGAGCTTGTCCTTCTCGCGGGACAGCATCAGGCGCTCCTTCTTGGTGAGGCCCTGGCCGCCGCCGGCGAGGGTCTCGTCGACCTTGCGCAGGCGCTGGATCGAGCCCGAGATGGTCTTCCAGTTGGTCAGCGTGCCGCCGAGCCAGCGCGAGTTCACGTAGTACTGGGCCGAGCGCTTGGCCGCGTCCGCGATGGTGTCGGCCGCCTGGCGCTTGGTGCCGACGAACAGCACCCGGCCGCCCTTGGCGACGGTGTCGCTCACCGCCTGCAGCGCCTGGGCGAGCGCCGGCACGGTCTGGGCGAGGTCGATGATGTGGATGTTGTTGCGGGTGCCGAAGATGTACGACTGCATCTTCGGGTTCCAGCGGTGCGCCTGGTGGCCGAAGTGGGAGCCGGCCTCGAGCAGCTGGCGCATGGTGAAGTCGGGAAGGGCCATGGTCTGTGTTCTCTCCGGTTGTCACCGCCGCGGAGGAAGCGACCGGTGCCAGAGGCGATGGGCCAAAGGGCGACCGGCCACCGGAAACGCCTCATTCAGGCATGAGGCCGACTCCGCGTGTGGGATGGGCGGGCCTTTATCCGATCGCGAGAGGGATGGCAAGGTGAGGCGGGACGCCGGCGGCCGGCGCAGGTTGCGGCTCCGGCCGCGGGCGGCGTCGCTTCGGGGGCGGCACTCCGGGGAGATCCGGCGCTGCCTGGCTTGGCGCCGAGGTTCTGCACTTCGTCGTTGTTCGCGCGAGCGCGCCTGGGCTATCGGTCGCAGCACGGGTGCTCGCATGGACCGGTCCGCGCCTTGAGGATCGGATCATCGATTAGGATCGGATCATCGAATGGCCGGCCACCGAGCGGATCCATCCTCCGATGCCTCGACGATTCGAGATGATATCGAGTCAACTCGCCCGCGCCGGCATTGGGCGACGCCGGTTTCCGCATCGCGACGCCGTCGATCGCAAATCGGATGACCGGCAGGCACCCTATGTCGTCCTCGTCGCCGGCAGGGCGTCGTCTCGATCCTGCCGACAGCGTTCGGACCAAGCGAGAGATCCAGCCGTGACATGTTGGCCATAGCGGCAAAGACTTTGCCAGATGGTAGGGGGAGCAACGATGTCAATATTACATGTGAATTTCGCGGGAAAGACATTCGATTTAGATAGTTCGGACGGAATGGACGCCGTCGCGCAGCAAATCGCAGCCGGAGTGTACGAGGCGCCGCTTCCATTCTTGATGATGGCGACATTGCTGCGGGTGGATGGTGCCTTTATCGACGTCGGGGCAAATACCGGCATCTACTCGATCATGGCTTCGGTCCTCGCGCCGGACAGGAAAGTCATCGCATTCGAGCCGCTGCCACCGGTGCTCGACATTTTCCGCAAAAATCTTTCCATCAACGGCTTGCAGGACAAAGTCGAAGTCCATGAAGTCGCTTTGAGCGACAGGAACGGAGTCGCATCGTTACATATTCCCGATCCGCGTCACGGCCTCGTCGAGACCAGTGCGTCGCTGGAAAGTGAATTCCAGCAGCCTCACTCCATCATCGAGGTGCCGGTGAAGCGGTTCGATGACGTGAACGTGTCTGATTTCATCGGTGTCATCAAGGCCGATATCGAGGGACATGAATACGCATTCTTGAATGGCGCCCGCGAGACGATCATGCGGGACCGTCCGATGATCTTTGCCGAGGTCGTTGGCCCGGCAAAGCGCGGCCCGATGAACGCCCTTTTGCACAACGTCGGCTATCTGGATTTCAGGCTGCGCCCGGACATGGCGATCCATGACGGGGAAGTGCTGTTCGACAACGCGGCGTGGAATCACGCCCTGGTTCCGATCGAGCGACTCACGAAATTCAAGGAGGTCTGCGACGCCTGCGGCCTTCCGATGTTGCGCCGTTTCCACCTCTCATAGCGCGCGTGGAGCGGCCGGTCCCACGACTCCGTGTCGTGGGAATCGCTTGATCGGACGCCGTCGGACAAATCGAATAAAATATTTTACCTCAATCTATTTGATGGGTGATACCAACGGCCCTAAAGTTTGACCTGTGCCCAGTCCCGCGCGGTGATGGAGGTGACGAGGTCTGGGTCGTTGGCGAAGAAGTTCCAGGCGTCGCAGCAGGCGTCGACGATCTGCTGGTAGGTGCGGTAGACCCGGTGGGCGAGCTTGTTCTGGCGCAGGTACTGCCAGACCAACTCGATCGGGTTCAGCTCTGGAGACGAGGCCGGCAAGTGTAGCAACGTGATGTTGTCCGGCACCACCAGGCCGCGCGGGCGAGGCTTCTTGGCGGTGCCGTGATAGCCAGCCCCGTCCAGCACCAGGATCGCGTGCGCGCCGGGCGCCACCTGCCGGCTGATCTCGGCCAGATGCAGCGACATCATCGCGGTGTTGACCGTCGGCAGCACCAGAGCCGCGCTGGTGCCCCGCGCCGGGCAGGCCGCTCCGAACAGGTATGTCCACTTGTAGCGCTGGTCGCGCGGCGCTCGCGGGCGTGTCCCCTTGCGCGCCCAGACCCGCGTCAGCGTGCCCTGCTGGCCGACGCGGGCCTCGTCCTGGAACCAGATCTCGAGCGGCTTGCCGTGGGCGGTCTCGGGGAGGAGTTCCGTCACCCGCGAGGCGAAGGTTTTTTAAAAGCCTTCTGTGCCGCCTCGTCGGCCTTGGGATGCTGCGGGCGCACCGAGAGCCGCACGAAGCCGAGCTTGGCCAAGTGCTTGCCGACCGTACGCTCGTGCATCTCGACCCCGAACAGCTCCCTGATGCGCGCCTGCAGGTCGACCCGGCGCCAGCGCACCACGCCATCCGTGTCCACGTCCGGCCCCGCCTCGACCAGGGCGGCGAGTTGCTGCATCTGCTCGGGCGTCAGCTTGGCGGCGCGGCCCGGCGCCTTACGGTCGCGCAGACCCGCCAGACCCTCGGCGTTGTAGCGATGCACCCAGTCGCGCAGGGTCTGGCGGTCCATCCCACAGGAGCGGGCCGCTCTGGTGCGGTCGGCGCCCTCCAGCACCAGAGCGAGCGCCAGCATCCGACGGGCCGCCGGAATGCTCGGTGCCTTGGAGGAGGCCGCGCGCAACTCCTCGGCGGTCAAATCCGTGCGGGTGATAGCGATCCCGGCCATGGCGATCTCTCCTGATCCGGCAACCGAATCAGAAGCCAAGCCGCGGAGCAACACGCCGAGTCACACTCACCGGCCGTTGGTATGACATGCTCATGGTTCCCTGAAACCGTATTCTGGAACGCCCTCCTCGTTGCCATAATACTTGTACGGAAGAAATTTGCCCGACATCTGGAGTTTCACCCGGTCGCCCTTGGTGTTGGGCTCGCGCTCCATCGTCATGTTGAAGTCGATCGCCGACATGATGCCGTCGCCGAACTCCTCCTGGATCATTTCCTTCCAGGTGGTACCGTAGACCATCACCAGCTCGTAGAAGCGGTAGACCAGCGGGTCGGTCGGCGGCATCTGGGGGATCGAGCCGCGATAGGGCGCCTCGTTCAGCATCCGCTCCTCGGCCGCCGAGAGGCCGAACAGGGCGGCGGCCTTGGCGGCCTGGGCCTTGGGCAGCTTCATCTGGCCCATGCAGGCGGCGGTGATCAGGATCGGCGAGATCCCGCCGATCTCGTCCTGGATGTGCTTCCAGGTCCAGCCCTTCTCGCGCTTGATGTCGAGCAGCTTTTCCGTGAGGTCTTCGCGCGTCGTGGGCGCTCTCCCCCTGGGTGACGGATCCCGGGCAAGGATCGCCGGCCCGGGCCTCGGTCGGCAAGGGGCGTGCAGGAGGAGGCTCTAACGCCGCTGCTCGCACAACGTCTTCACATAGGTCCCGGCCTCGGTGCCGCGGCCCGAGCCGGCGGCGATGGCGGGCCCGAGCAGCAGGCATTCCTGCGGCGTATGGGCCGGCTGGGTGATCACGTCCTGGGCGGTGGCGCGGGTGCAATCCTTCGCCGCCAGGGAGGAGGCGCAGATCAGCGTGACGACGAGGATGGTGGGCAAGGCGACCTCCCGGCTGGGGAGGTGGTAGCATAATGCCGATCGGGTCCGCGCAAACCTCCCGGACCGGAGGTATCTTGCCTCAGGGGGAGGGGGCCGACGCGGCGAGCCGCGCGACGAGGCGGCGGGCCACCTCCTCCTTGGGCAGGACCGGCCAGGTCTCGAGGCTGCCGTCGCGGCCGATCAGGTGGACGCTGTTGCGGTCGCCCCCCATCACGCCGGTGGCGGCCGAGACGTCGTTGGCGACGATGAGGTCGCAGCCCTTGCGGGCGATCTTGGCCCGGGCATGGGCGATCACGTCGGTGGTCTCGGCGGCGAAGCCCACCACGAGGGGCGGGCGCCCCTGCACCCGGCGCGCGATCGTCGCCAGGATGTCGGGATTCTCGGTGAGCGCGAGGGGAGGGGGCCGTCCGGTCCCTTCTTGATCTTCTCGTCGCCGAAGGCGACCGGGCGCCAGTCGGCGACGGCGGCGGCGAAGACCGCGATGTCGGCGGGCAGGGCCGCCTCCACCGCCGCCAGCATCTCGCGGGCGGTCTCGACCCGCACGACCGTGACGCCGGGGGGATCGGGCAGCGTCACCGGGCCCGAGACCAGGGTCACCCGGGCACCGGCCTCAGTGGCGGCGGCCGCGATGGCGTGTCCCTGCTTGCCCGACGAGCGGTTGGCCAGATAGCGCACCGGGTCGATCGGCTCGTGGGTCGGCCCGGAGGTGACGAGGAGGTGGCGGCCCGCGAGGGGCTTTTCGACCGGCGGCCCCGCCAGCAGCGCCTCGACCGCGTCGGCGATCTCGTCGGGCTCGGCCATCCGGCCGGGACCGGTCTCGGCCTCGGCCATCCGGCCGGTATTGGGCCCCACCACCGCGACGCCGTCGCCCTTGAGCAGGGCGAGATTGCGCTGCGTCGCCGGGTGCAGCCACATCCGCACATTCATCGCCGGCGCGATCAGGATCGGCAGGGTGGTG
Source organism: Methylobacterium aquaticum (assembly GCF_016804325.1). Lineage (NCBI taxonomy): Bacteria > Pseudomonadati > Pseudomonadota > Alphaproteobacteria > Hyphomicrobiales > Methylobacteriaceae > Methylobacterium > Methylobacterium aquaticum. The sequence goes on along the minus strand of NZ_CP043627.1, from coordinate 6,310,835 downwards.
GCGAGCAGGACCGTCGAGGCGAGGTCCGGCGCGTGACCTCCCGCCATGCGGGCCAGCGTGTTGGCGGTGGCCGGCGCCACCACCACCGCGTCGGCGTCGCGGGCGAGCTTGATGTGGCCGATATCGGCTTCGTCGGCCCGGTCGAACAGGTCGGTATGGGCGCGCTGGCCGCTGAGCGCCGCGGCGGCGAGCGGGGTGACGAATTCCTGCGCGCCCTTGGTGAGCACGCAGCGCACCGAGGCGCCGCGCTCGCGCAGGCGCCGGATCAGGTCCAGCGACTTGTAGGCCGCGATGCCGCCCCCGATGACGAGGAGGATCCGTCTGCCGTCGAGGGCGCCCATCCCCGGCTACACCGTCACCTGGGTGCCGACCTCGACCACCCGCCCGGTCGGGATCTGGAAGAAGTCCGTCGCGTCGTTGGCGTTGCGGGCCAGCGTGATGAACACCCGGTCCTGCCACAAGGGCATGCCGGACTGCGCCGCCGGGCGGATCGAGCGCCGGGACAGGAAGAACGACGTCGCCATGATGTCGAACTTGAAGCCCTGCTTGCGCAGGAGCGCCAGGCCCTTCGGGATGTTCGGCGATTCCATGTAGCCGAACTTCATCACGACCTTCCAGAAATGCGGGCCCATCGGCTCGATCCGGACCCGGTCGGCGTCGTTGATGCGCGGCAGGTCGATGGTCTTGACCGTGAGCACGACGTTCTTCTCGTGCAGCACCTTGTTGTGCTTCAGGTTGTGCAGGAGGGCCGCCGGCGCGGTCTCGGGGTCGCTGGTGAGGAACACCGCCGTGCCGCGGACGTGGTGCGGCGGGCTCTTCTCCAGCATCGCCACGAGCTCGGTCAGCGGCACGTCGGTCTTGCGGGTCTTGTTGAACAGGATGGTGACGCCGCGCACCCAGGTCCACATCAGCAGCACGAGGCAGCCGGCGAGCAGCAGGGGCATGTAGCCGCCCTCGAACACCTTGAGCAGGTTGGAGGCCAGGAACAGCAACTCGACGGCGATGAACGGCACCATGACGGCGCCGGCCGCCAGCGGCGACCACTTCCAGACCCGCCACAGCACCAGGAAGGCGAGGCCGGCGGTGATCAGCATCGTGCCGGTGACGGCGATGCCGTAGGCCGAGGCGAGCGCCGAGGAGGAGCGGAACAGCACCACCAGGATCACCACGCCGACCATCAGCAGCGTGTTGATCTGCGGCAGGTAGATCTGGCCCGAATGCGATTCGGAGGTGTGGCGGATCTCGAGCCGCGGCAGCAGGCCCAGCTGCACCGCCTGGCGCGAGAGCGAGAAGGCGCCGGTGATCACCGCCTGGCTGGCGATGACGGTGGCGGCGGTGGCGAGCAGCACCATCGGCAGCAGGCCCCATTCGGGACGAGCTGGTAGAACGGATCGGTGACGTCGGGATTGGCCAGCACCAGGGCGGCCTGGCCGAGATAGTTGACCGCGAGCGCCGGCCCGACGAGGACGATCCACGCGGTCTGGATCGGCCGGCGGCCGAAATGGCCGAGATCGGCGAACAGGGCCTCGGCCCCGGTCACCGCCAGGAACACCGCGCCGAGCGCGACCAGCGCCCCGGTGCCGTGGCCGAGCAGGTAATGCACCGCGTGCCAGGGATTGAGCGCCCACAGCACCTGCGGGGTGCGGGCGATGTGCGGCAGGGCCGCCAGCATCAGCACCGAGAACCAGACCAGCATGATCGGGCCGAAGAACGTCGCCATCCGGGCGGTGCCCCGGCTCTGGACCAGGAACAGCGGCAGGATGATCGCGATGGTGATCGGCAGGACGTAATGGTCGAGGGCGGGGGTGACGAGCTTCAGGCCCTCCACCGCCGACAGGACCGAGATCGCCGGGGTGATGATCGCGTCGCCGTAGAACAGGGCGGCGCCGAACAGGCCCAGCATGAACACGATGTGCGAGCCGCCCAGCGCCTTGCGGGCGAGCGCCATCAGCGAGAGGATGCCGCCCTCGCCCTTGTTGTCCATCTGCAGGAGCAGCAGGACGTACTTGATGGTGACGATGAGGACGAGCGCCCAGAGCAGCAGCGAGACGGTGCCGAGCACCTCCTCGCCGGTCAGCACGCCGTCGGCCCTGCCCGGCGCCAGGGCCTCCCGGAAGGCGTAGAGCGGGCTCGTGCCGATGTCGCCGTAGACGACGCCGACCGAGCCGAGAAACAGGGTCCAGAAGCTCGCCTTGGCGTGGCCGTGGCCCTCGGCCTCGTCGACGCTGCCGGCCTTGGTCGGCGGGCCGCCGCTCTGCGGGGTGAGGCTGTCGGGCGGCGCGGCGGAGCCGTCCGTGGGTGCGGCTGACTGTGTCATGTCTGATCGGGGATGCGCCCGCGGGCGGCCGGAATTGCCGCCAAGCGCGCTGATGGGCAGGGTGGCGGGCTCGAATCCGTATCGGCCCGGCGCGTCCGCCGGGCCTGATTGTGGCAGGATTGTAGCACGGGCCCGGAGGGGCGCAAGGCGGTCCCCGCCTGCCCCGCCGGCAACCGGCCCTGCTGGTGTGCTTTACTCTGCGGCGCTGCGGCGGCCCAATCCGTCCTTGGTGCCTTGGCCGAAGCGGCGCTCGATGTAGTCGATGACGATGCCCTCGAAATCCTTGGCCAGCGTCGCGCCGCGCAGGGTCATCGCCTTCTTGCCGTCGATGAAGACCGGGGCGGTCGGGGTCTCGCCGGTGCCGGGCAGCGAGATGCCGATATCGGCGTGCTTCGACTCGCCCGGGCCGTTGACGATGCAGCCCATCACGGCGACGTTGAGGCCTTCCACGCCCGGATAGGTCTTGCGCCATTCCGGCATCGAGGTGGTGATCCAGTTCTGGATGTCGCGGGCGAGCTCCTGGAACACCGTGGAGGTGGTGCGGCCGCAGCCCGGGCAGGCGGCGACGAGCGGCACGAAGGTGCGGAAGCCCATCGTCTGGAGCAGTTCCTGGGCCACCTTCACCTCGACGGTGCGGTCGCCGCCGGGCTCCGGGGTGAGCGAGTAGCGGATCGTGTCGCCGATGCCTTCCTGGAGCAGCACGCCGATCGCCGCGGAGGCCGCCACGATGCCCTTGGTGCCCATGCCGGCCTCGGTCAGGCCGAGATGGATGGCGTAGTCGGAGCGGCGCGCCACCTCGCGGTAGACCGCGATCAGGTCCTGCACCGCCGAGACCTTGGCCGAGAGCACGATGCGCTCCTTGGGCAGGCCGATCTCCACCGCCCGGTCGGCGGAGAGCAGGGCGGACTGCACCATCGCCTCGCGCATCACCGCGCGGGCGTCGCGCGGACGCGCCGAGTTGGCGTTCTCGTCCATCATGTGGGTGAGGAGCGCCTCGTCGAGGGAGCCCCAGTTGGCGCCGATCCGCACCGCCTTGCCGTAGCGGGCCGCCTGCTCGACGATGGTGCCGAACTGCAGGTCCTTCTTCTCCTTGAAGCCGACATTGCCCGGGTTGATCCGGTACTTGGCCAGCGCCTCGGCGCAGGCCGGATGGTCGGTCAGGAGCTTGTGGCCGATATAGTGGAAGTCGCCGACCAGCGGCACGTGGACGCCGATGCGGTCCAGGCGCTCGCGGATCTTCGGCACGGCCGACGCGGCCTCGTCGCGGTCGACGGTGATGCGCACGACCTCGGAGCCGGCCCGGGCGAGGGCGGCCACCTGCGCCACCGTGGCGTCGATGTCGGCGGTGTCGGTGTTGGTCATCGACTGCACGACGATGGGGGCGCCGCCGCCCATCACCACCGCGCCCTCGCCCTCGCCGATCCGGACGCCGACGGTGCGGTGCCGGGGGCTCGGGCCGGCGATCTCGGGAGCGGCGTCCGCCGGGGCGGTCGCGGCGAGGGCTTCCATGGCTTCCATCGGATACCTTCGGGGTCGTTCGCTAGAGTCTTTGGGGTCGCATCAGTCGCGGCGTGACAACCGTCTAGAGCATTTCCGGGCGCGGTGGAAATCGCTTCGTTCGTGCCGAGAAACCCCGGTCCGATCAACGGCCTCGCGCCGGCCGGGCGCGGGACGCGGCCCGGAATGCCGCGACATCCTTGCCGTACCCCTGACCCGGAACCCCGTCGCGACCGCGTCGTCTTAGCTGATGGTGACGCGTGCCGGCGTCAAGCGCATGACGCTGTGCCGTCCGGCGCGACGTTGCGGCGCACCATTTGCTTTTGCAGTGCAGCACACCACATCCCCGGCATGACCGACATGATCCTACCCCAGCAAGCTGAGTCCGGCGGGGCGACGATCCCCGACGCGTCTCCCGAGCCCCCCGGCCACACGGCCTCCGGCCCGCATGCCGCCTCGGGTCCTCTCGGCCGCGGCCTCGCCGGCCCCCGGGCCGAGAAGCCGATCGCCCTGGCGCTCCAGGGCGGCGGCGCCCACGGCGCCTTCACCTGGGGCGTGCTCGACGCCCTGATCGAGGATGGCCGCCTCGCCTTCGAGGCGATGACCGGGGCGAGCGCCGGCGCGATGAACGCCGTCGTGATGGTCGATGGCTGGCTGCGCGGCGGCCCCGACGGGGCGCGCGAGCGCCTGGAGGCGTTCTGGCGCGAGGTCAGCCTCGATGCCGACCTGCCGCGGGCGCAGCAGAACGTCGTCGACGGGGTGCTGAGCTTCTGGAAGGCGACTCCGGTCGGGGCGTTCTGGAACGCTGTCGCCAGCCCGTACATGGCCAACCCGCTCAACATCAATCCGCTGAAGCGGGCGCTGGCCGACACGGTCGATTTCGAGGCCGTGCGCCGGGATGGTCCGGCCGACCTGTTCATCTCGGCCACCAACGTCTGGACCGGCAAGATGGCGGTGTTCGAGCGGCCGGACCTGACGATCGATCACCTGATGGCCTCGGCCTGCCTGCCGACGGTGTTCCAGGCGGTGGAGATCGACGGCGTGCCGCATTGGGACGGCGGCTATCTCGGCAACCCGCCGCTCTATCCGCTCTATCAAGGCTCCCGGTCCCCCGACATCCTGCTCGTCCAGATCAACCCGGTCGAGCGCCGCGAGACCCCCCGCAGCCCGTCCGAGATCCGCGACCGCCTCAACGAGATCACGTTCAACGGCAACCTGATGCGGGAATTGCGGGCGATCGACTTCATCGACGGCCTGATCGAGGAGGGCGTGCTCGGGCGCTCGAACGCCTACAAGCCGGTGCTCCTCCACCGCATCGACGGCAGCGGCGGCGCCCTCGACGACGCCTCGGCCTCCTCGCGGCTGCGGGCGCAGTGGCCGTTCCTGCTCCATCTGCGCGACGCCGGCCGCGAGGCCGCCAAGGCGTGGCTCGCGCAGAACTACGACGCGATCGGTCGGGAGAGCACCCTGGACCTGAAGGCGATGTATACCTGAGGGCGGCGGCCTGTCGGGTGCGTGTTTTTGATGGAAAGGGATGGCCCGGGTGAACCCCTCCCCCTCACCGGGCCAGCGGAGTCACACGACTTCTTTGAGAAGTAACTCTCTGAAAACGTACGCGCTTTCCCCTCCCCCTTGTGGGGAGGGGCTAGGGGTGGGGGTGGTGCCGCGTAGAGCGACACGGTGCCTCCTGCACCACCCCTACCTCCAGCTCCTCCCCACAAGGGGGGAGGAGCGCGCTACCTTTGATTGGGGAGGCATCGGACCGAGATGTGTGACTTCGCTTACCCGCAGAGGGGGGAAGGGGGAAAACCCGCGCCAGTCTTGTCCCAGAACAGCCCTGCCGCCCGCGGAGAGAGGCCCCCAGCTTTCTCAACCACGCCGCGCGGTCCCGCATCGACGCCGCCCCGCACCCCTGACATACAAGGCCGCGAGCCGGCCGATCCGGGCCGCTGACAAGATCTGACAAAAACACCCTGGGAGGTCCCCCCGATGTCGTTCCGCTCAACGGTCGCCGGCGCCGCCGGCTTGGCCTTGTCGCTGGCCCTGTCGCCGGCCCTGAGCCCGCCTGCGCTGGCGCAGGACACCAAGGCGCCGATCAAGATCGGGGTGCTCAGCGACATGAGCGGGCCCTTCGCCGACCAGGCGGGCACCGGATCGGTGGTCGCGGCCCAGCTCGCCGTCGAGGATTTCGCCAAGGAGGCCGGCGAGCTGAAGGTCGAGGTCGTCTCGGCCGATCACCAGAACAAGCCCGATATCGGTCTCGCCACCGCCCGGCGCTGGCTCGACCAGGACGGCGTCTCGACCATCGTCGACCTGCCGAACTCGGCCGTGGCACTGGCGGTCTCCAACCTGATGCGCGAGCGCCACCGGGTCGCCCTGGCCTCCAGCGCGCTGACCTCCGACCTCACCGGCAAGGCCTGCGCGCCGACGACCGTGCAGTGGGTCTCGGATACCTGGGCCCAAGGGTCGGCCACCGCGCGGGCCATCGCCGGCCGCGGCCTCAAGTCGTGGTACTTCGTCACCGTCGATTACGCGCTGGGCCACGCCCTCGAGCGCGATGCCACCGTGGCGCTGAAGGCGGCCGGCGGCAGCGTGAAGGGGTCGAGCAAGCACCCGCTCAATGCCGGCGACTTCGCCTCGCCGCTGCTCTCGGCGCAAGGCTCGGGCGCCCAGGTCCTGGCGCTCGCCGATACCGGCGCCGACATGATCAACGCCGTCAAGCAGGCGGCGGAGTTCGGGGTGATGCCCGAGATGCGGCTCGCCGCCCTGTTCGTGCAGCTTTCCGACATCCATGCGCTCGGCCTCAAGGCGGCGCAGGGGCTCCAGCTCGCCAGCGCCTTCTACTGGGACCGCACCGACGGCACCCGCGCCTTCGCCAAGCGCTTTGCCGAGCGCATGAACGGCCGCATGCCGACCGAGAACCATGCCGGCGTCTATTCCTCGACGCTCGCCTACCTGAAGGCGGTGCGCGACACCGGCACGATCGAGGGCGAGAAGGTGGTGGCGGCGATGCGCGAGAAGCCGATCGACGATCCGCTCTTCGGCGCCGTGACCGTGCGCCAGGACGGCCGCGCCGTCCACGACCTGTTCCTGTTCGAGGTCAAGGCGCCGGCCGACAGCAAGGGCCCGTACGATTACTACAAGCTGATCTCGACCGTGCCGGGCGACCAGGCGTTCCGGCCGATGGCCGAAGGTGGCTGCCCGCTGGTGAAGTAGCCGGGAGCCTCGTCCGACGAAGTGGAGACCGGTTCGTCGGACGAGAGTGCTGGAAATCGAAGACTTGGAGCAGCGACCGATTGCGGCGCCATGCGACATGCTGGACGGTCGATCCGCGGCATCGGATCTTCCCACCCTCCACCTCAGGATGAGGCCGCGGGTAGGAGGGGTCGGAGCCGCGCGTTAACGGCCCTGTTTTGTCCCTTGTCGCTGCACGATCGGGCGCTGCTTCAAGAACCTCGACATCGGCGGGGCTCCGACCCAGATCATGAGTTCGCGCTCCTGTCAGGCCCTGCCGAAAGTCCCGCCCATGTCCGACGCCGTCCTGACCCTCAACGACGGGAAGCGCATCCCCCAGCTCGGCTTCGGGGTGTGGCGGCTCTCCGACGAGGAGGCCCCGGCGATCGTCGGGGCCGCCTTCGAGGCGGGCTACCGCTCGATCGACACCGCGGCGATGTACGGCAACGAGGCCGGCATCGGCCGCGCCATCGCGGCGTCCGGGCTGAAGCGGGACGAGATCTTCGTCGCCACCAAGGTCTGGAACGACCGCCACGGCTTCGACGAGACCCTGCGGGCCTGCGACGAATCCTTGAGTCGTCTCGGCCTCGACCATGTCGATCTCTACCTCGTCCACTGGCCGGTGCCGCAGCGCGATGCGTATGTGGACACCTGGCGCGCCCTGATGCGCCTGCGCGAGGATGGCCGCGCCCGCTCGATCGGCGTCTGCAACTTCACGGTCGAGCACCTGACGCGCGTGATCGACGCCACCGGCTCGACGCCCTCGGTCAATCAGGTCGAGCTGCATCCGCGCTTCCAGCAGACCGCGTTGCGCGCCTTCCACGCCGAGGCCGCCATCGTGACCGAGGCCTGGGCGCCGCTCGGCCGCGGCGACGTGCTCGACGATCCCGCCATCCGGGCCATCGCCGGGAAGCACGGCCGCAGCCCGGCCCAGATCGTCCTGCGCTGGCACCTGCAGAACGGCGTCGTGGCGATCCCCAAATCGGCGACGCCGTCCCGCATCCGCGAGAACCGGGAGATCGGGGATTTTGCCCTCGATGCCGACGATCGCGCCCGCCTCGGCGCCCTCGACGATCCGGCCGGGCGGATGGGGCCCGATCCGGACACGTTTGGCGCGTGACCGCGGCTTGATCGCGGGAGCCGGGCGGGCTTACGCTGGCCGCTCCCCCGAATGTCGAAGAGGCATCCCGTGAGCGGCCGCACGCCCCCCGAGACCCGCGCCGCCTACCGGCGCTTCGTGCCGATCACCACCCGCTGGGCCGACAACGACGTCTACGGCCACGTCAACAACGTGGTCTATTACGCCTTCTTCGACACGGCGGTGAACAGCGTGCTGATCGCCGACGGGGCCCTCGACATTGCGAACAGCCCGGTGATCGGCCTCGTGGTCGAGACCGGTTGCCGCTACTTCCGCTCGATGGCGTTTCCCGACCGGGTCACCGCCGGAATTCGGGTCGCGCATCGCGGCAATTCGAGCGTGCGCTACGAGGTCGGGCTGTTTCGCAACGACGACGCGGACGCCGCGGCGCAAGGCCACTTCGTCCACGTCTATGTCGACCGCGCGACGCAGCGTCCGGTGCCGCTGCCCGAGGCGCTGCGGCGGGTGCTGGAGCCGCTGGCACCGCTCGGCCGTCCGGAGACCGAAAACGGCGCCGGCTCCCCCTCTCCCCGCGGGCGGGGAGAGGCCTGAGGTCCGACGGGGCCCAGGAAGCCCTCGCGGCGAACCGCAGGTTCGCCGCGAGGCTGGAGGGGGCCGGAGGAGCCCCACTCGTCGAGACCCCTCGCCCTCGCCCTCGCTCCGGCTTGCGCCTCCGCTTGCTGTGTCTCCTGAACGGAGAGGCAGCCCTCCTCTGTCCGCTTGCCCGGCAAAGCCCCGGGCGCGGACCGTTCACGCTCCCGCTTCGCGATCCGCGAGTTGGCCGCCGCCTTGGCGACCGGACATCGTCGTCTCGCGGTGGGTGGCGCCGGCCTGCCTGATCGCCACCTGAGCGTGGTACCCGATGGATCCGTCCTTGCGCTTGCGCTCGACCATGGTTCCCGCGATGCCCGCACGCGCGGTACAGCATGGGTCCGCGACGTGCCGGATTGCTGTACTTTCGACAACAAACCGGCTCAAAACGCCGGAAACGCCTTCAAGTCGGATAGCGCGAGGGTCGCATCAGGTGGCTGCCATGGTTGAAAAAACGAGCGGTTTCAGTCCTTGGCGCTTTTCGATCGCACCGATGATGGACTGGACCGACCGCCACTGCCGGGCGTTCCACCGCACCCTCTCGGCCCGCGCGCTCCTCTACACCGAGATGGTGACGACAGGCGCGGTGCTGCACGGGCCGCGGGAGCGGCTGATCGGGTTCGATGCGGGCGAGCATCCGGTGGCGATCCAGCTCGGCGGGTCGGATCCCGCCGACCTCGCGTCCGCCGCGCGCATCGCTGAGGAGTTCGGCTACCGCGAGGTGAACCTCAATGTCGGCTGCCCCTCGGACCGGGTGCAGGACGGGCGCTTCGGCGCCTGCCTGATGCGCGAGCCGGCCCTCGTCGGCGACTGCGTCGCCGCCATGAAGGCGGCGGTCTCGGTGCCGGTGACGGTGAAGTGCCGCATCGGCGTCGACGACCAGGATCCGGACGCCGCGCTCGACGCGCTGACCGCGTCGGTCCGGGCGGCCGGCGTCGACGCGCTGATCGTGCATGCCCGCAAGGCCTGGCTCAAGGGCCTGTCGCCGAAGGAGAACCGGGACATCCCGCCCCTCGATTACGGCCGGGTCCACCGATTGAAGGCCGCGAATCCCGATCTTCCGGTCGCCCTCAACGGCGGCTTGCAGGACCTCGCGACCGCCAAGGCCGAGCTCGATCCGGCGGACGGCATCGCCCTCGACGGGGTGATGCTCGGCCGCGCGGCCTATGCCGAGCCGTCCCTGCTCATCGGCGTCGATCCCGACCTGTTCGGCGCGCCGGCGCCGGTGGCCGATCCGTTCGCGGCGATCGAAGCCTACGAGCCCTACATCGCGAGGCGGCTCGAAGAGGGCCTGCGCCTGCACGCCATGACCCGGCACATGCTCGGCCTGTTCAACGGCCGGCCCGGGGCGCGGCCGTATCGCCGCCACCTCTCGGTCGCCGGCACCCGGCCGGATGCCGGCCTGCACACCCTGCGGGAGGCGGTGGCATTCGTCTCCCGGGAGCTCGCGGACGCGGCCGCCTGAGGATCGAGGCCAGGCTCCAGCTTGGCAGCCGGCCGGCCTGCGGGCATGGTCCGGTTCCGAACGCCTGTGCCCGAGGGAATGACGGACCGGATGATCGCACTCGATGACGGCGCCGCGGGCCCGCTCGGCGCCCATTTCGACGGGCGCGGGGTCAATTTCGCGCTGTTCTCCGCCCACGCGACGGCGGTGGACCTCTGCCTGTTCGACCCCACGGGACGGGTGCAGACCGACGTGGTCCGCCTGTCGCGCCGCACCGACGACGTCTGGCACGGCTATCTCTCGGGCGTGCTGCCGGGCCAGCTCTACGGCTACCGGGTCCACGGGCCCTGGGAGCCGGGGCGCGGCCACCGCTTCAACCCGCACAAGCTCCTCCTCGATCCGTACGCCCGCGAGATCCACGGCCGGGTGCGCTGGCACGACGCGCTCTATCCCTATCGCCGCGGCGGCCACCGCGAGGACGCCCTCGACCGGCGCGACAGCGCCCCGATGATGCCGAAGGGCGTGGTCACTGCGCCGGAGGCCCCCGTCCACGACGATCCGCCCCTGCGCCATCCCCTCGTCGACAGCGTGATCTACGAGGCGCATGTCCGGGCCCTGACCCAGACCCATCCGGGCGTGCCCTTGCCCTGGCGCGGGTCCTACGCGGCGCTGGGCCACCCGGCGATCGTCGATCACCTCGTGCGCCTCGGCGTCACGGCGATCGAATTGCTGCCGATCCAGGCCTTCGTCGACGACCGCTTCCTGGTCGAGAAGGACCTGACCAACTTCTGGGGCTACTCGCCGCTCAACTATTTCTCGCCCGAGCCGCGCTATCTCGGGCCGGCGGGCGCCGCGGGCTTGAAGAGCGCGATCCGCCAGCTCCACGCCGCCGGCATCGAGGTGCTGGTCGACGTGGTCTACAACCACACCTGCGAGGGCGACCATACCGGGCCGAGCCTGTCGTTCCGCGGCATCGACAATGCCAGCTACTACAAGCTGAACCCCGAGGATCCGCGCCGCGACGTCGACTGCACGGGCTGCGGCAACACCCTCGACGTGGCCGTGCCGCGGGTGATGCAGATGGTGCTCGATTCCTTGCGCCACTGGGTCGAGGCGTACCGGATCGACGGGTTCCGGTTCGATCTCGCCTCGAGCCTCGCCCGCGCGCCGCACGACTTCACCCCCCGGGCTGCCGTGCTCCAGGCGATGGCGCAGGACCCGGTCCTGTCCCGGGTCAAGCTCATCGCCGAGCCGTGGGACATCGGCATGGGCGGCTACCAGCTCGGCGGCTTCCCCGTCGGCTGGAGCGACTGGAACGACCAGTTCCGCGACGCCGCCCGCGGCTTCTGGCGGGGTGATTCCGGCCAGTTGCCGAAGCTGACCCAGGGGCTCACCGGCTCCAAGGAGATCTTTTCCGCGTCGGGCCGGGGGCCGTCGGCCAGCATCAACTTCATCGCCTCGCATGACGGCTACACGCTCGCCGACGTCGTCGCCTACGAGGAGAAGCACAACGAGGCCAACGGCGAGGGCAACCGCGACGGCCACGGCCACAACGTCTCGCGCCATTACGGCGTCGAGGGCCGACCGACGATCCGGCGATCCTGGGCGTGCGGGCGCGCCAGAAGCGCAACCTGCTCGCCACGATCCTGCTGGCGCAGGGCGTGCCGATGCTGCTGATGGGCGACGAGCGCTCGCGCAGCCAGGGCGGCAACAACAACGCCTATTGCCAGGACAACGCCACCTCCTGGGTCGATTGGGAGAATGACGGCGGCGACCCCGCGCTCACCGAGTTCGTGCGCCATCTCCTGGCGCTACGCCGCGACCACCGGGCTTTGCGGCGCCGGAAATTCCTCACCGGCGAGACCGTGGCGGCGGGCGGCCTCAAGGACGTGCACTGGCTCTCGCCCTGCGGCGCCGAGATGGATGCCGCCGCCTGGGGCGAGGCCGAGCGCCGCGCCTTCGGCATGCAGATCGGCAACGATGCGCCCGACGGGCGCCGCCTGCTGATCCTCGCCAATGCGGGCGAGGCGCCGATCGACTTCCAGCTCGCCAAGGTCATCGGCGGGCCGTGGACGCCGCTCTTCGACACGACGGTGCCGGATGGACGGCCGGTCGCCCGGGAGGCGGTGCGCGCCGGCGGGATGGTGCGTCTGTCGGAGCGCGCGCTCCTGGTGCTGGCGCGGACCACCCGCGGGGCGAAGGGTGGGGCGGCGTGATACCGAGCAGGCGCGCCACGCCTTGGCCCGGACGGTCCTGCGCCGAGGGGGATAAGAGTTCGTCGTCTTATACCAATGGCCCAAGATGCTGACGCATCGGGCCATTGAGCCATCTTGAATTTTCTATGCCAAGCCAGAGGCTTGACAAAAATTCGAGAACGGAACCAAAGGTCGTTTCCAACAACCGTTGGTATTACGCCCGCCGCTGCCCCGTCTCCTTCGCGACGAACCCCTCCAGGATCTTGTCCAAGGTCAGCGGATAATCCCGGATGCGAATGCCCGTCGCGTTGTAGACCGCATTCGCCACCGCCGCCCCGGCGCCGCAGATGCCGAGTTCCCCCAGGCCCTTGCTCTTCAGCGGGTTCGCCTTGTCGTCGAGCTCGGGCAGGAACACCGCGTCGATCTCCGGCAGGTCGGCATGGACCGGCACGTGGTACTCGGCGAGGTCGTGGTTGACGAAGCTGCCGGTGCGCGGATCGACCTCGATCGCCTCCATCAGCGCGGCGCCGACGCCGAACACCATGCCGCCGATCGCCTGCGAGCGGGCGGTCTTGGGGTTGAGGATGCGCCCGCCGGTGAACACGCCGAGCATCCGCCGCAGCCGGATCTCGCCGGTATCCGCATCGACCCCGACCTCGGCGAAATGCGCGCCGTAGGAATACTGCGAGAACTTCTTCTCGTTCTCGCCAGGCTTGATCTCGCCCTCGGCCTCGAGACCCGGCCCGATCAGGTCGCGCAACGAGGCCGTGCGGTTGCCCGAGGTGATCCGGTTATCCGCGAAGACGGCGTTGTCGGGGTTCAGGTCGGTCTTCGCCAGGAGCTGCCGGCGCAGATCCTCGCAGGCCATGTAGAGCGCCGAACCCGACGAGGCGGCGCCGAACGATCCGCCGGAGCCCGACGACATCGGATCGGCGGTGTCGCCGAGGATCATCCGCACCTCCGAGACCTTCACGCCCAGCATCTCGGCGGCGATCTGGCTCAGGATCGTGTAGGTGCCGGTGCCGATATCGGTCATCGCCATGCGGGCGGTGAGCGTCCCGTCGGGGGCGAGGCGCACCCGGGCCTTGGCCGGCTGGAGCGGGTTGAGCCGGGCCGCCGCCGCGACGCCGGTGCCGACCATCCACTGGCCGTCGCGCACCGAAGCGGGCTTGGGGTTGCGCGCGTCCCAGCCGAAGCGGCGCGCGCCCTCCTTCAGGCAGGGCACGAGCTGGCGGGTCGAGAACGGGACGTGCTTTTCCGGGTCCTGCGCCGGCTCGTTGCGGATGCGCAGCTCGATCGGATCGAGGGCCAGGGCCTCGGCCAGTTCGTCCATGGCGCATTCGAAGGCCAGCATCCCGACCGCCTCGCCCGGCGCCCGCATCGAGGAGGCGGGCAGCAGGTTGAGGTTGGCCAGGCGATGCGCCGTCAGGCGGTTCGGCGCCGCGTAGAGCGAGCGGGTGACGTTGGCCGAGGTCTCGAAGAAGCTGTCGCCGGGGGCGGTGTCGGACCAGGATTCGTGGGCGATGGCCGTGAGCTTGCCGTCCCGGTCGGCGCCGAGGCGGACCCGCTGCACCGTGCCGGAGCGCCGCGTCGTCGTGGTGAAGACCTGCTGGCGGGTGAGCGCGACCTTCACCGGCCGGCCGTCGAGGTTCTTCGAGGCCAGCGCCGCCAGGATCGCGTCGGCCTGCGGCTGGAGCTTGCCGCCGAAGCCGCCGCCGACGAAGCGGCTGATCAGCCGGACATTGTCCTTCGGTAGCTTGAACACCGAGGCCAGCGCGTCCTGGCCGCGATTCGGCATCTGGTTGGCGGTGATCAGCGTGACCTTGTCGCCCTCCCAGGCCGCGATCGTGGCGTGCGGCTCCATCATCGCGTGGCTCTGCACCGGGGTGGTGTAGCGCGCATCGATCCTGACCGGGGCCGCGGCGAAGCCGGCCTCGAAATCGCCGAGGGACGAATCCGGCGGCGTCCGCGCCTTCTCGGGCTTCTTCGCCGCCTGGAGCGCATCGGCGAGGACGTAAGATCCGGCCTGCTCGTCGTAAGTCACCCGGATGGCGGCCGCCGCGGCGCGGGCCTCCTCGAAACTCTCGGCCACCACCAGCGCGACCGGCTGGCCTTGATGCCTGATCTCGGTGCCGGTCAGCAGCGGGCCGACCTGCTCCTTCTTCTCGCCCTGCGGCGGCACGTTGCGGTGGGTCAGCACGTGGACGACGCCCGGCATCCGCTCGGCGGCGGCCGTGTCGATCTCGCGGATGCGACCCTTCGCGATCGTCGCCGTGACGACGAAGCCGTAACCGGGATTCTGCATCTCCCGGCTCTCGTAGGCGTAAGGAGCGCGGCCGGCGACCTTGAGCGGGCCGTCGACCCGGTCGATCGGCTGGCCCACCGGGCCGTCGGGATGCGTGTCGAGGGGCGTGACGCCGATCGGCTGGCTCATGTCCATGGCTGTTCTCCGATTCGGGCGATCAAGCGCGCATCGCGTCCGCGACCGCGGCCGCGAGGGTGCGCTTGGCGAGCGGGATCTTGAAGTCGTTGGCGCCGTAGCCGCGGGCGCCCTTCAGGGCCGCCTCGCCGGCGGCACCGACGCCCTCGCCGACCAGGGCGGCTTCGGCTTCCGCCACCCGCCAGGGCTTGGGGGCGAGGCCGCCGAAGGCGAGGCGGGCCGAGCGGATCGTGTTTCCGTCGGCCTCGATCACCGCCGCGACCGAGACCAGGGCGAAGGCGTAGGACGCCCGGTCGCGGACCTTGCGGTAGACGTGGCGGCCCTTCACCGGCGCCGGCAGGGTCACGGCGGTGATGATCTCGCCGGGGCTCAAGGTGGTCTCGATCTCCGGCGTGTCGCCGGGCAGGCGGTGCAGATCGGCGATCGGACGCTTCCGCTCGGTGCCGTCCGGCGTCACGGTCTCGACCGTGGCGTCGAGCGTCCGCATGGCGACCGCCATGTCGGACGGGTGGGTGGCGATGCACTGGTCGGAGGTACCGACCACCGCCAGGATGCGGTTGAACCCTCCGATCGCCGAGCAGCCCGAACCCGGCTGGCGCTTGTTGCACGGCGTCGCGGTGTCGTAGAAATACGGGCAGCGGGTGCGCTGGAGCAGGTTGCCGGCGGTGGTCGCCTTGTTGCGCAACTGGCCCGAGGCCCCGGCCAGCAATGCCCGCGAGAGCACGCCGTAATCGCGCCGGACCCGCTCGTCGGCGGCGAGATCGGAATTGCGCACCATCGCGCCGATGCGCAGGCCGCCATCCTGGGTCGCCTCGATCCGGTCGAGCGGCAGGCGGTTGACGTCGACGAGGTGGGTCGGCGTCTCGATCTGGAGCTTCATCAGGTCGAGGAGGTTGGTGCCCCCGGCGATGAAGCGGGCATTCGGCTGCCCGGCGACGGCCTTGGCGGCCTCCGCCACGCTGGCGGGGCGCTCGTAGGTGAAAGCCTTCATGGGTCGCCCCCTCAGAGCCGGGTCGGGGCGCCGCCGGCATCCCGGATCGCCGCGACAATGTTCGGATAGGCGGCGCAGCGGCAGATGTTGCCGCTCATCCGCTCGCGGATTTCCGCGTCGCTCAAGGATACCGGGGCGGTGAGGTCCTGCGTCACGGTGCTGGGCCAGCCGGCCTTGGCCTCGCTGAGCATCCCGGCGGCCGAGCAGATCTGGCCCGGCGTGCAGTAGCCGCACTGGAAACCGTCATGCTTGACGAAGGCGGCCTGGAGCGGGTGCAGGCGGTCGCCCTCGGCCAGGCCCTCGATGGTCCGGATCTCGTCGCCCTCGTGCATCACGGCGAGCGTCAGGCAGGCATTGATCCGTCGGCCGTTCACCAGCACCGTGCAGGCGCCGCACTGGCCGTGGTCGCAGCCCTTCTTCGAGCCGGTGAGGCCGATGCGCTCGCGGAGCGCATCGAGGAGCGTGGTGCGCGGATCGAGATCGAGGGGCCGGGCCTCGCCGTTGACCTGGAGGGTCACGGGCAGGCGGGGCGTCGCCGCCTCGGCGGCGAGGGCCGGTGGCGCGTGCGGGGCCGGCGAGGGCGCGGCCTGGACCCGGCCGGCAAAGCCCAGCACGGCCGCCGCGGCGACGCCGCTCTCCAGAACGCTCCGGCGCGTCAGGCGCGGCGCGGAATCGGATGTGTCCATGGTGCCTCCCGGCCGAACGAGGTAGCGGCGCGAAGGCGCCTGCGCCGGCTCGGCCGTTGGGCCGCGACGCGATCGCTCACCAAACGTTTCGGAGGGTGGACAGGTCCCGGCCAGGGCCTGGGTGCGGCATCGCGTGCTGAGCCGGCACCTCTCGGAGTGCAATCCCACGAGGAGATCTGTGCCACCCGCTTATCATCTGGCGGATGGTCGTTGACCTAGAGCACTTCACGATCGCGTTGCAATCGCGAAGCTCTCTAGGTCGTTGATTTTGCCGCATTTTCTGCGACGAACCGGTATCCACTTCGTCGGAAAATGTTCTAGCGTCATGTGATTGTATGGCCGGCAAATCATCGAGGGCGGATCGTGCGGTTCGAATGGGATTCCGCCAAGGCTCGCAGCAACATCGTCAAGCACGGCGTGTCCTTCGACGCTGCGATGGCGGTTTGGGACGACCCGCTCCACGTCATCGTGCAGATCGCATCGAGGCGGGCGAGCAGCGCTGGCACGCGCTCGGGATGGTGGGAGCGGTGGCAATTCTCGTCGTGGTTCACACGTATCCGGATCCGGATGACGATTGTATCATCCGCATCATCGGAGCCCGGCGCGCGACCAGCCATGAAAGGAGGCGCTATGAGCAGGACGGCGCTGAGCGCGGAGGAACTGGAGCGGTTGGCAGCCCTCGCGGCCCGGCCGGATCATGAGATCGACACCGACGATATCCCCGAGGCGCCCGCCGAGAATTGGCGTGAGGCGCGCCGGGGTTTGGGCCACTCTCCCATGGAACGAGCAATGACGATCCCTATCGATGGCGATGTCGTGTCGTGGTTCAAGCGGCACGCCTCTGACGTCGGGTATCAGGCCGAAATCAATCGCGTGCTGCGCCGCTACGTCGACGAGGCCGTGAAACGCTCCGCTTGACGGCGCGTCACGACCGGAAGATCCGCGTATATTGCGTCTCGTGCCGGAACGAGCCGAGATCGAGCCGTATCGTCGCGGTCCCGGCCTCGTCGAGGGGCAGATCCTGCACCGCCCGCGCCAACGCTGCGGCCCGGGGCATCAGGGCGGCGACCACCCGCGTGCCGGCGGTCTGGCCGACGGGGGCGAGGCGCAAGGATGCCGAGACGAGGTTCTGCAGGAAAGCCGCCAGATAGGCCGCCAGCACCGTGCCGCATTCGAGCCCATGCGCACCTGCGGCGGCGCCGACGGCCACCGGGTAGGCCACCGGCCCGTCGAGATGCGGGGCGAGACCCGCGAGGCGCGGCACGTCCCAGGCGGCGCGGGTCGCGTCGAGGAAGGAGCGGCCCTGCTGACTGGTCTCGAGGTGCAGCTCCCGCGAGGGGCTGAACGCCAGGGCGAGGTCGTTGACCGCCGCCAGCTTTTCGGAATCCCCCGCCGCCGCGGCCCGGTGGGCGTGGGCGGCCAGGATCGCGTCGCTGCGGCCGGCCCCGTGCTCCAGCACGTCGGCGAGCCAGTCCCGCAAGCTCGCCTCGTCGCGCACGTCGCCGGCCTCCACCGCCCATTCGAGGCCGTGCGAATAGGCGTAGGCCCCCACCGGATAGCCCGGGGAGAGCCAGGCGAGCAGCATCAGGGCGTCCGGAACCCGTTCAGCCATGGGAATGGTCGTGCCCATGGTCATGGTGATGGTGCCCGTGACCGTGGTCGTGAGAATGCCCGCCCGCATAGGCCCCGCCCTCGGGCCGGAACGGCCGTTCCACCGGGGTCGCGCTGCCGCCCAACCCCTCGACCATGGCCGCGAGCACGTGGTCGTGGGCGATCCAGAGCGCGTCCGGGCCGATCTCGGCCGGGATGTGCCGGTTGCCGATGTGCCAGATCAGCCGCTTGAGGGCGTGGTCGGTCGGCGCCCGGATCTCCAGCAGGCGCTCGGGCGCCGCCTCGACCCAGATGAGCCGGCCATCCTCGAGCCTCAGCGCGTCGCCGTCGTCGAGCACCACGGGCTCCGGCAGATCGAGCAGGAAGGTAAGGCCGCCGACCCCCCGCATCGCCATGCGGCGGCGGTGGCGGTCGCCGGAATCGAGCACGATGCGGTCGACGATCTCGCCGGAGCCGAGGGCGTCGCGGCGGATGACGCGGGTGGCGCGGATCATGGGGGACGGAAACCGCCTTTCAGGTCGCTCAGAACAGAAAGTAGCGCTGCGCCATCGGCAGCACCTCGGCGGGCTCGCAGACCAGCAATTCGCCGTCGGCGCGCACGTCGTAGGTCTCGGGATCGACCTCGATCACCGGGGTGGCGTCGTTGTGGATCATGCTCTTCTTCGAGATGCCGCCGCGCACGTTCTCGACCGCGACCATCTGCTTCATCACGCCGAGCTGCTCGCGCAGACCTGCCTCGATCGCGGCCTTCGACACGAAGGTGAGCGCCGTCGAGGCCGGTACCCGGCCGAAGGCGCCGAACATCGGCCGGTAATGCACCGGCTGCGGCGTCGGGATCGAGGCGTTGGGATCGCCCATCGGGGCCGCCGCGATGGCGCCGCCCTTGACGATCAGGTCCGGCTTCACCCCGAAGAAGGCGGGCGACCACAGTACGAGGTCGGCGAGCTTGCCGACCTCCACCGAGCCGATATGGCGCGAGATGCCGTGGGCGATGGCGGGATTGATCGTGTACTTGGCGACGTAGCGCTTGGCGCGGGCATTGTCGTTGCCGGACGAATCGCCCGGGAGCGCGCCGCGCTGGCGCTTCATCTTGTCGGCGGTCTGCCAGGTGCGGATGATCACCTCGCCGACCCGGCCCATCGCCTGGCTGTCCGACGACATCATCGAGAGCGCGCCGATGTCGTGCAGGATGTCCTCGGCGGCGATCGTCTCCTTGCGGATCCGGCTCTCGGCGAAGGCGAGGTCTTCCGGAATCGACGGGTCGAGGTGGTGGCACACCATCAGCATGTCGAGATGTTCGTCGATGGTGTTGCGGGTGAACGGCCGCGTCGGGTTGGTGGAGGAGGGCAGCACGTTCGGCAGCCCCGCCACCTTGATGATGTCCGGCGCGTGGCCGCCGCCCGCTCCTTCCGTGTGGAAGGCGTGGATGGTGCGGCCCTTGAAGGCCGCGATCGTGTCCTCGACGAAGCCCGATTCGTTGAGCGTGTCGGTGTGGATCATCACCTGGATGTCGTGGGCGTCCGCCACCGACAGGCAGCAATCGATCGCCGCCGGCGTGGTGCCCCAATCCTCGTGCAATTTCAGCGCGCAGGCGCCGGCCCGGATCATCTCGACCAAGCTGTCGGGCTTCGAGGCGTTGCCCTTGCCGGCGAACGCCAGGTTCATCGGGAAGGCGTCGGCCGCCTCGATCATCCGGGCGATGTGCCAGGGGCCCGGCGTGCAGGTGGTGGCGAAGGTGCCGTGGGCCGGGCCCGTGCCGCCGCCGAGCATCGTGGTGATGCCGGAATTCAGCGCCTCGTCGATCTGCTGCGGGCAGATGAAGTGGATGTGGCTGTCGAACCCGCCGGCGGTGAGGATCTTGCCCTCGCCGGCGATGACCTCGGTGCCCGGCCCGACCACGATGGTGACGCCGTCCTGGATGTCCGGGTTGCCGGCCTTGCCCAAAGCCGCGATGCGCCCGGCCTTGAGGCCGACATCGCATTTCACGATGCCCCAATGATCCAGCACCACCGCGTTGGTGATAACGGTGTCGACGGCACCGCCGGCATTGCTCGCCTGGCTCTGCCCCATCCCGTCGCGGATCACCTTGCCGCCGCCGAACTTCACCTCCTCGCCGTAGCGGGTGTGGTCCTGCTCGACCTCGATGACGAGGGCGGTGTCGGCGAGGCGGATGCGGTCGCCCTTGGTCGGCCCGAACATCGCCGCGTAGGCGGCGCGGGGGAGGCTGGCGGCTTTCGGGGTGTTGGACATCAGACCGCTCTCCGCGCCGCATCGGCGGATTGATCGAAGATGGATTCGAGGGCCGCATTTGTGCCGCGGCACCCGGCCACGACGCGTTCGGCCCAGGCGACGTAATCGAGGAGCCGTGTGCGATCCCAGTCGTCGGGCGGACTCGACGCGAGGGAGCGCAGGTTGCTGATCTTGTCGGCGATCTTGATCGCCTTGGCATCGGGCGACTTGTGTGGCCCCCGCTCGACCTGAAGGCGCTTGCGCTCCGCCTTGGGCAGCGACTTGTCGTCGGTGACCTCGGTTACGAGGTCGGCGACGACGGGTCCGAAGAGGACCGTGAGTTCCTCGTGGGTCGTGCCGGTATCCTCGATCGAGTCGTGGAGCCAGCCGGCGGCGACCAGCCAGGCATTCGGCGCGTCCGCAGTGTCGGCGAGGAGCGCGGCGACCTCCGCGAGGTGGTTCACGTAAGGCTCCCGCGCGGCACCCTTGCGGCGCTGGTCCGCGTGCCGGCGGGCCGCGAAATCGGCCGCCCGCGCGACGAGCGCGACGTGCTCGCGAAGAACCTTATCGTAGGGGCTCACAGCGCCCCCATCACGTCGCCCCGGAACCCGTACACCGCGCGCCCGCCGCCCATCGGGATCAGCACCACCTCCCGGGTCGAGCCCGGCTCGAAGCGCACGGCCGTGCCGGGTGCGATGTCGAGGCGCTGGCCGCGGGCCTTGTCGCGGTCGAAGCGGAGCGCCGGGTTGACCTCGAAGAAGTGGTAATGCGAGCCGACCTGGATCGGCCGGTCGCCGGTATTGGCGACCTCGATCACCGTGCGGGGCGCGCCTTCGTTGAACACGATCTCGCCGTCCGGCGTCGTCACCTCGCCCGGCACGTCGGCGGCGGGGGTGCCGCGGATCGGGTGGTGGACGGTGACGAGCTTGGTGCCGTCCGGGAAGGTGGCCTCGACCTGGATGTCGTGGATCATCTCGGGCACGCCCTCCATCACCTGGTCGGCGGTGAGGACCTGGGCGCCGAGCCGCATCAGCTCGGCCACGGTGCGGCCGTCGCGGGCGCCCTCGACCACGAAATCGGTGATCAGCGCCACCGCCTCGGGGTGGTTGAGCTTCACGCCCCGGGACAGGCGGTTGCGGGCCACCATGGCCGCCATGGCGACGAGGAGCTTGTCCTTCTCGCGGAGGGTCAGCAGCACGGTCGGGTCTCTCCGGTCAGTGTGGCCCCCATCCTTCGCCGAGGCTTGAGCGCGAGGCAAGATTTGGGAGGCAAGATCCGAGCCGTCACGTCTGCCACACCCGCGGCAGCGGCCGGCCGCGAAACCCTTCGAGGATCCGCGCGGCGGCGAGGCGCAGGGGGCCGATCTCCCGGCCGAGCAGGCGCAGCACCAGCATCCCGTTCCAGGCGCTCGCCCCGGCCTCGACCGACAGGGCCTCGCAGCCCGACGCCGCGATCAGCTCGCGAACCTGGTCGAGGCGGCTCTCCGCATCGGGGCCGAGGTGCAGCAGGGTCGCCATGGCGCGGGCGCCGCCGGCCACCGCGCGCTTCCCCAGCGTCTCGGCGATGTCGGCCTCCAGCCGGAACGTGTCGGCGTAGACGAGCCGCCCGGCGCGGCGAAGGCGCCAGGAATCGGTCAGCGCGCCGTCCCGCATCACCTCGCCCTTCGCGGCGCGGCCGAAGACCAGGGCCTCGAACAGGGTGAGGCGCGCGTCCAGGGCGATCTCGGCGGAGAAGCTCCGGGCGAGGCGGGCGCCGTCGAACAGGATCGTCTCCTGCGGCAGCCAGGCCAGGGCGGCCTGCGCGTCCAGGGTGAGCGCCACGTCGAGCCGCGTCACCGGCCCGTCGGACCGGTAGATCTTCTCCGCCGCCGTGGTGGTGAGGACGAGGTCGGACCCCGGACCGAGCCGCGCCTCGACCGTGAACCGGTCGCCGCAGGCGATGCCGCCGGCGCTGTTGAGCAGGACGGCCTCCATCGGCGCGATCCTGCCGGGCCCATGTTCCGGCCGCGGCAGGCGCAGGCGCAGCGGCCCGGATTCGGCGAGGTCGGTGGTCCGCGTGGCGCCGCCCGGCATCCGCGCCACGCTGAGCGCGACGTGTCCGATCGAGCGCTGGCGGCGGAGGGCGTCGGGAAGGGAAGATTGCTGCATCACAGGCCCGGAGGCGGGCGCGGACGGCCCTTTCCGCCCCGCTTAGACCGCGCCGGCTGCCCGTCAGGCAAGCCCCTACGCGGTGCTTCGGTCAGCGGCCGATGCCGATCGATGCTCAGCGAAGGTGCGCGCCGAATGGCTCGAAGCCGCTTAAAGTCGCCGTCGCTCACGCGGAGGACGCGCCATGTCATCTGACCAAAAGTCATCTGATGCCCTCTCGTCGGAGGGCACCTGCCGGGTCGTGCGCCCTGGCTCGACAATCGTCGGCAAGCAGGCGCTGACCTACGCGCCGGCGGTCTCGGCCGAATCGGTCGGATCGCAGGGGCTGCACATGCAGCTCGTCACTCTGCCGCCGGGCGCACGGGCGAAGGCCCACCTGCACGAGGCGCACGAGACGGCGCTCCACGTGCTCTCGGGGGTCGCCGGCACCTGGTACGGTCCCCGGCTGGAGCACCACCTGTGGAGCCGGGCCGGCGATTTCGTCTACATCCCGGCCGGGGTGCCGCACCTGCCCTACAATGCCAGCCGCACCGAGACCTGCACGGCGGTGATCGCCCGCACCGACCCGAACGAGCAGGAGAGCGTGGTGCTGCTGCCGGACCTGGATGGTCTACGGCCGCCGGAGGGGGACGTGATGGCGTAGGGCCGGCCGCAGGCGACCGGCCCGCGGGCTCACATCGCCGTCGGCCGCCCGGCCGCCACCACCAGCAGCTTCCCATCACCCAGCGTCCGGGCCGCCGCGCGGCGGATGTCGGCTTGCGTCACCGCGCCGATCAGGCCGTTGCGGCGCGAGATGTAGTCGATGCCGAGACCCTCGAAGGCGATCTGGACCAGCTGGTGGGCGATCTTGGTCGAGGTGTCGAAGCCGAGCGCGTAGGAGCCGGTGAGGTAGTCCTTGGCCTTCTGCAACTCGTCGTCGTCGGGGCCGTCGCTCGTCAGGCGGGCGATCTCGTCGGCGATCACCGTCAGGCACTCGGCGACGCGCTCGTTCTTGGTCGCGGTGTAGCCCCAGGTCATTGAGGCGGCGCGGTGGCTCACCAGCGAGGTGCCCACGGAATAGGCAAGGCCGCGCTTCTCGCGCACCTCCTGGAACAGCCGTGAGGTGAAGGCGCCGCCGCCCAGAATGTGGTTGAGCACGTAGGCCGGGATGAAGTCGGGATCGCGCCACGGCACGCCGTCGGTGCCGAAGCGCAGGACCGATTGCGGCACGTCGAGATCGACGACGATGCGCCGGCCGAGGCCCGTGATCCTGGTCGCCGGCACCACGGTCAGGTCGCCGCCCTCCGGCAGGGCGCCGAAGGCGGCATCGAGGGCGCGCAACAGCGCTTCCTCGTCGATCGCGCCGACGGCAGCCACCTTGACCCGGCCGCGGGCGATGAGCCGGCGATGCATCGCCACGAGGTCGTCGCGGGTGATCGACGACACGCTCTCGATCGTGCCCGACGAGGGCCGGCCGTAGGGGTGTCCCGGATAGGCCTCGGAGAAGAAGCGGCGCGAGGCCATCACGCCGGGGTCGTTCTGCTGGTAGCGCAGGCCGGCGAGCATCTGGGCCCGCACCCGCTCGATCGCCGCCTGGTCGAAGCGCGGCTGGGCGAGCGCCAGGGCGAGCAGCTCGATCGCCTCGTCGGCGTGCTTGACCAGCATCTTGAGCGAGCCGCCGATGGCGTCCGGCCCGGCATGGAAGCTCAGCTCGATGGCGCGGGCGGCGAGCCGCTCCTGGAAGGCGTCGGAATCGTGCGGCCCGGCGCCCTCGTCGAGGAGGCGGGCGAGCATCTGGGCGGTGCCGGCCTTGCCCTCGGGATCCTGCGCGGCGCCGCCCTCGAAGGTGAAGGCCAGCGCGATCAGCGGGACGACCGGCGACGGCACGTGCCAGGCCTCGATGCCGCGGGCCGAGAGGACGGGGCGCGCCTGGGTCGGCGACGAGGACGAGGCGGCGACAGTGCGGGAGACGGCGTCGGCCGGGGTCATGAGGACCTCTTGTTATCTCGGACAAAAAGACGGTCCGCCCGGCGGCCGGCAGAGGCCCCGGGCGGTCATAAGGATCGGGATCAGGCCGCCGCCGGGCCCTTGATCAGGTAGCCGGTGACCGAGCGGGCCGGCACCAGGTAGCGCTCGGCGACCGCCGCGAGGCGCGGGGCCTGCACCGACTCGATCTCGGAGGGCCAGCGCCGCACCTCCTCGATGCTCTCGCCGATGGCGAGCGCCGAGCCGAAGATGCGGGCGAGCGAGGACTGGCTGTCGGAGGAATAGACCGTCTCGGCGACGAGGCGGGTCTTCGCCCGCTCGATCGCGGTGGCGGACAGGGCCTCGGAGGGGGCGCGGGCGAGCGCCCGGTCGAGGGCTTCCTCCAGCTTCTCCAGGCTCACGCCCTCCGCCGGCACGGCGTAGACCGAGAAGCGGGTGTCGTCGATCGCCGAGCCCATGTACCAGGCGCCGGCATTCACCGCGACGCCCTGCTCCAGCACCAGGCTGCGGTAGAGGTAGGAGGTCGGCCCGCCGCCCAGAACCTCGGCCAGCAACTCCAGGGCGTGGCTCTCGCCATCGCGGGCGGTCACGCAGGAGGGGGTGAGGTAGAGGCGCTGCAGGGTCGGCTGCTCGACCTTCGGGTCGGCGACGCTCAGGCGCCGCGCGGCGCGGGGCTCCGGCTCCCGCGGCCGCACCCGCTGCGGCCGGGCGCCGCGTGGCGCCACCACGCCGTAGGTGTCGTCGGCCAGCCGCCGGACCTCGTCGGCAGTGACGTCGCCGGCCACCACCAGGATGGCGTTCTCCGGGGTGTAGAAGCGGCGGTAATAGTCGAGGGCGTGGGTGCGGTTCAGCTCCTCGATCTCGTGCATCCAGCCGATGATCGGGATGCCGTAGGGGTGATGGACGAACAGCGAGGCCGCCATCGCCTCGGAGAGCTGGGCCGCCGGGTCGGTCTCGACCCGCATCCGGCGCTCCTCCAGCACCACGTCGCGCTCGGGGGCCACCACGGCGTCGTCGAGGATCAGGCCGGTCATCCGGTCCGCCTCGAAGCTCATCATGGTCTTGAGGTTCTCGCGCGCCACGCGCTGGAAATAGGCGGTGTAGTCGAACGACGTGAAGGCGTTCTCCTGGCCCCCTAAGCTCGACACCGCCTTCGAGAAGGCGCCGACCGGATGGGTCTCGGTGCCCTTGAACATCAGGTGCTCGAGGAAGTGGGCGATGCCGGACTGGCCGAGCGGATCGTCGGCCGAGCCGTTGCGGTACCACACCATGTGGGTGACGACGGGGGCGCGGTGGTCGGGCACCACCACCACGTCGAGGCCGTTGTCGAGCACGAAGGACGCCACTTCGGGACCGCCCGCCTCCGCTCGGCCGAAGGGCGCCGCGTCGGTGCGCAGGGTGGCGCTGACGGGGCAGACGAGGCCGGGGGCGGGGCGCATCCTGACTGGGGGCATCCTGATCTACCTTAGCCGGGCGGCCGGGGGGCCACCCGTGTTGGATCGTGAACCGGCTCACTTAAGAGAGGCTTGCGGCTCATGCGAGTCACGGGCCAGCGGGGCGTCCGAGCCGGCCGGCGGGCCAGCCACCGGGGTCGCTGGCCGTTAGAGACCCTGTTCTAGAGCATTTTGTGGCAGGGGGGACCCGAGAACTGCGGAGAAATGCGCTCGACGCAGATCGGACCCGTTATGGTCCAGTTTAAACCTGAACGGACATTCATCGGAAGCTTGACCCTCCCGCGGCCGAGGCGGTCCTTGGGGCAATCCGGCCCGGATTCCTGCGGACCGGTCGGGTCTCGACCAGCGAAAACCCCGGGCCGCCTTGGCGGCCCGGGGTCTGGAACTCACGACGATCTCGGAAAAGTTACTGGCGCGAGCGCAGATAGGCGCCGGGATCGGCCTGCTCGCGGTCGCTGATCATCGCGTTCGGGCCGCGCTCGGTGCGGGCGAGCTTGCCGTTCGGCGGCTTGCGGTAGCCGGTCGGCGGCTCGGTCAGCGTGTCGCGGGAGGGCTCGACGTCGGGGAGGTTGGGGTCCTCGTCCTTCTTGCCGGCCAGCAGCTGCATCGGATTGAGCCAGAACGATTCCTTGACGTTGTCGCCGGGCTTGTAGGTCGGCTCCGTCGTCACGCTGGCGCCCTCGCGCCGGCCGCTCCGCATCTCCTGGATCGGCAGGGTGGCGTTGTTGTCGCTCATCCGGCCGCCATAGCCGCGGGTGATCGGCTTGCGGTCCTCGGCGGCGCGGCGCTCGCGGGCGCTGGTCTCCGGGTCGGTGGGCCATTGCGGGTTGGCCTCGCGCACGGCGCGGCGGTCGACTGGCGGCGGCAGGGCGGCCTTGTCCATGTGCGGCGGCAGCACCAGGGGGGCGCGCTCGCGATAGGTGATGGTCGGCCGCTGGGGCTCGATCAGGCCGATCGACGACAGGGCGTTCTTCATCGCGACGCCCTCCTGGGCGTGCGCGCCGGCCGAGACCGCGAGGCCGGCCACCGTCACCGCGGCGAATATCGTGCGCTTGTCGAGCATGCTGGCCCCTGCCTGTTCCGCCCCATGATTTACCAGCTTGGGTGGTGGCGGTTTCGGGCGAAGGTATGGCGTGGCCGTATCGGGCTGCAATGCCGGCAACCGGCGTTGCAGCCACGACACACAGGCAGTTTCAGGTCCGCTCGCCGGTTGCCGGGGTGCGTCGGCGCTCCAGCACCAGCCCGTCATAGAGGAGCCCGACCACCCCGAAGACGATGCCGGCATCCGCCACGTTGAACACGTACCAGGACCAGGCGCCGGCATGCAGGTGGACGAAGTCGAACACCGCCCCGTAGGCCGCCCGGTCGATGGCGTTGCCGATCGCCCCGCCGACGATCATGCCCAAGGAGCCGGCGAGCCAGCGGCTGCCGGCCCGCGCCATCCACACCGACAGCGCGACCGAGGCCACCAGCGACACGCCCACCAGGACCCAGCGCCCGAGCGCCGAATCCTGCTGGAACAGCCCGTAGGAGACGCCGCGGTTCCACACCACGATCAGCTGCGCGAAGGGCGCGAGCACCACCGGCTCGCGCACCGGCAGGTCGGCGACGAAGAGCAGGCCGAGCTTCGTCGCCTGGTCGAGGACCAGGGTGACGAGCGCGACCAGCAGCCCGAAGGGGAGGGGACGCATGATTGTTCCTCGCCCTGTCCCTGCCCCCTTACTCGGCGGCCTTGGCGTGGAGCGCGTCCCACTCGCGCAGGGCCTGCGCGTCGCGGGGCGTCACGTCCGGGTAGTCCGGATCGCTGCCGACGCTGTCCAGCACCTTCCACGAGCGGGCGCATTTGCGCCCTTGCGCCAGGGCCGGCACCACCGCGACGCCCTTCACCTCATCGAGTCGGAAGGCCTCGGCCGGACCCTCGCCGGCCTCGACCGCGATCCGTGAGGTGATGCACACCTCCGCGAAGTCGACGCCGTCCAGGCTCGCCAGCAGGTCGGGATCGGCGACGAACACCGTCGGCGCCGCCTCCAGGCTCGCGCCGATGCGCTTGCCCGCGCGCTCGATCTCGAGCGCACCCGTCACCACCCGGCGCACCCGGCGGATCTTGGCCCAGCGCTTGGCCAGCGCCTCGTCGCGCCAGGAGGCCGGGGTCTCCGGCAGGGTCTCGGTATGGACCGAAGCGGTCTCGGAGGGGGTGCGCGCGAGCCAGGCCTCCTCCGCCGTGAAGGCCAGCACCGGGGCGAGCCAGACCGTGACCCGCTTGAACACCTCGTCGACCACGGTGAGCGCGGCCCGCCGGGTCTGCGACGAGATCGGGTCGCAGTAGAGCGCGTCCTTGCGCACGTCGAAGTAGAACGACGACAGGTCGCCGGTCATGAAGCCGTTGAGCAAGGCCACCACCCGCTTCGTATCGAAGGTGCGGAAGGCGTCGCGGATCTCGCTGTCCAGCTCGGCCAGCCGATGCAGGATGAAGCGCTCCAGCTCCGGCATGTCCTCGAGAGCGACGCGGTCCTCGGGCCGGTGATGGGCGAGCGTGCCCAGCATCCAGCGCAGCGAGTTGCGCAGCTTGCGGTAGGTCTCCGAGAAGGTCTTGATGATCTCCGGGCCGATGCGCAGGTCGTCGGTATAGTCCGACGCCGCCACCCACAGGCGCAGGATGTCGGCGCCCGAGCCCTTGATCACGTCCTGCGGCGCGACGACGTTGCCCTTCGACTTCGACATCTTCTCGCCCTTGGGGTCGAGGACGAAGCCGTGGGTCAGCACCACGTCGTAGGGCGCGCGGTCGCGGGTGCCGCAGGATTCGAGCAGCGAGGAATGGAACCAGCCGCGATGCTGGTCCGAGCCCTCGAGATACATCACCGTGTCGTCACCGCCGTCGCGGCGGCGGCGGATGCCGGCGAGACCCGGAAACTCCGTCGGATCGTCGAGGGTGAAGGCGTGGGTCGAGCCGGAATCGAACCACACGTCGAGGACGTCGGTCACCTTCTCGTAGGCCGCCGGGTCGTGCTCGGGGGCGAGGAACCGGGCGCCGTCGGCGTCGGTGAACCAGGCATCCGCCCCCTCCGCCGCGAAGGCGGCGTGGATGCGCGCGTTCACCGTCTCGTCGCGCAGGATCTCGCCGGTCTCGCGGTGGACGAAGACCGTGATCGGCACGCCCCAGGCGCGCTGGCGCGACACCACCCAGTCCGGGCGGTTGGCGATCATGCCGGTGATGCGGTTCTGGCCTTGCGGCGGCACCCACTGGGTGACGGCGATCTCGCGGAGCGCCACGTCGCGCAAGGTGGCGCCGTTCAGCGTCTCGACCGGCTTGTCGAGGGCGATGAACCATTGCGGCGTGTTGCGGAAGATGACCGGCTTCTTCGAGCGCCAGGAATGCGGGTAGCTGTGCTTGAGCGTGCCGCGGCCGACCAGCGTCCCGGCGGCGGTGAGCGCCGCGATCACCGCCTTGTTGGCGTTGCCCTTCTGGCCCTTCTCGTCGAGCACGCGGGTGCCGGTGAGGCCGGGGGCGGCCTCGGTCAGCACGCCGTCGGCATCGACCGTGTAGGGGATCGCCGTCTCGATGCCGCGCTCACGCAAGCTGCGGCCGTTCGCCATCCAGACCTCGAAATCCTCGCGGCCGTGGCTGGGCGCGGTGTGGACGAAGCCGGTGCCGGCGTCGTCGGTGACGTGCTCGCCCTCTAACATCGGCACGGCGTGGGCGTAGCCGTCGTTCCAGGCGGCGAGCGGATGCGCCAGCGTCACGCCGGCGAGGTCGTCGGCGGAAACGTCGCTCAGTCGCTCGAAGGATTCGACGCGCGCGGCCTTGAAGACGTCGCCCGCCAGTTTGTCAGCAACAACGTAACGAACACCAGGTTGAGACCAGTTCTCTTGAGGAGCAGCAACGACACGATACAGTCCGTAAGACACTTTTTTGGAATAGGCGACGGCCCGGTTGGCCGGGATCGTCCACGGGGTGGTGGTCCAGATGACGACGCGGGCGCCCTGCAAGTCGGGGGCCGTCTTCGACTCGACGACCGGGAAGGCGGCCCAGATCGTGTCGCTGACGTGGTCCTCGTACTCGACCTCGGCCTCGGCGAGCGCGGTCTTCTCGACCACCGACCACATCACCGGCTTCGAGCCGCGATAGAGCTGGCCGGTGGTGGCGAAGGTCATCAGCTCGCGGGCGATCGCGGCCTCGGCCGGATAGGCCATGGTCAGGTAGGGATGGTCCCAGTCGCCGGTGACGCCGAGGCGCTTGAACTCCTCGCGCTGCACCGAGAGCCAGTGCTCGGCGAAGGTCCGGCACTCGCGCCGGAACTCGACCACCGGCACCTCGTCCTTGTTGCGGCCGGCGGCGCGGTACTGCTCCTCGATCTTCCACTCGATCGGCAGGCCGTGGCAGTCCCAGCCCGGGACGTAGTTGGCATCGTGCCCGAGCGACCCTTGCGTGCGGACGACGATGTCCTTCAGGATCTTGTTGAGCGCCGTGCCGATATGGATGTGGCCGTTGGCATAGGGCGGGCCGTCATGCAGCACGAATTTCGGCCGGCCGGCGGCCGCCTCGCGGATGCGGGCATAGAGATTCGTGCGCGCCCAGCGCTCCAGGATCTCCGGCTCGCGCTGCGGCAGGCCGGCCCGCATCGGGAACTCGGTGACCGGCAGGAACAGGGTCTCGGAATAGTCGCGCCCGGCGGCGGCGGATTTGGGCTCGGTCATGGGGTCAAAGGCTCGTCTGGGGCGCGGACGCGCAGCCCGTTGAGGGAATCGCAGCGGCGAAACGGCAGCAACCCGGCCTTCCGCGCGGCCGCGAGCGGCCCTCAGGCGGAA
This sequence comes from Methylobacterium aquaticum, assembly GCF_016804325.1. NCBI lineage: Bacteria > Pseudomonadati > Pseudomonadota > Alphaproteobacteria > Hyphomicrobiales > Methylobacteriaceae > Methylobacterium > Methylobacterium aquaticum. The sequence goes on along the minus strand of NZ_CP043627.1, from coordinate 6,280,090 downwards.
GCCGGGCTCGTAATTCGCCGGATGGCGACGCAGCGCGGGTGCGATTCGGTCATCCGGCGCTTCTAGCAGCGGCGGGCGGACGGGGGAAGCGGGGTGATGAGGTTAGGCTGGCCCACTTCCATCGGCAGAGAGTGCGCGATCATGCTGTCGCTGCGTCAGCCTCGGCCATTCCGCCGCCCGGCACGAAGAGAGAATTTCCTTTGCCATCGCCTGCAAAGCCAGCATTATGACTACAGTGGTCATGGAGCGGCAGATGCAGGAAATTCAGCTGCGAGATGCAAAAGCGACGTTGTCCGCGGTCATCGATCGCGCCCGCCAGGGCGAACCCTCGGTGATCACCCGGCATGGCCGACCCGAAGCCGTCTTGCTGAGCTATGAGGAGTGGCAGCGTCTGTCGCAGGTCCCCTCGTTCGGCCGGATGCTCATGTCTGCGCCGTTGGAGGAGGACGATCTACCTCCGCGCGTGGGCGGATTGCGGGATGTCGAGTTCTAGCGCGTGTATCTCGTCGATACCAATGTCGTCTCTGCCGGCGCCCCGACCAATGTCGCCACCGCGTCTGGCCTCGTCGCCTGGATGGACCGCACCAGTGCCAGCCTGTATCTCTCGGTCATCACCATCGCCGAGATTGAGGCCGGCATTGCGAAGTGCCGCAGGCAGGGTGCGCACCGCAAGGCCGACCGACTGGTGGAGTGGCTGACAATTCTGCTGCACCTCTACGGTACACGGATCGTGCCGATCGATCTCGACGTGGCGCGGCACATCGCCCGTCTGATCGACCTGACGCGCGAGCAGGGCCGCGAGCCCGATCTGGCGGATCTCGCCATCGCCGCGACGGCTCTATGCCACGGCTGGACAGTGCTGACCCGCAACCTCCGACATTTCAACCCGCTGGGTGTGCCGGCGCTCGATCCCTTCGCGGCGCTGCCAGCCGATCCACCGAGGCAGACGCTCGATCACTGATCGCCGTTGACCCGCACTCATCGCGCCGAAACCCACCCGGGAGCCCACGACAGCGTCCCCGCCTCCACCAGCACCATCACGCCGATCCCGATCAAGACGAACGGCGTCGCCACCCGGCCGATCCGGCGGATCGGGGCGCCCAGGGCGGGATGATGCACGAGCCAATGGGCGAGGCCGAGCCAGAGCGCGACCATGGCGGCGAAGACGGCGACGATCAGGAGGAGGCGCGGGCCCGATGCGGTGGCGAAGACCGGCGTGTAGATGCCGATATTGTCGCCGCCATTGGCAACGGTGACGGCGGCGACCGCCAGCACGGTGCCGAGCCCGGCAGGCTCGCCCGGCGCTTCGTCCTCGGCGCCGGAGCGCAGGGCGAGGAGACGGGACGAGCCCAGCGCGATCGGCACCAGACCCGTGAGTCCGAGCCAGGCCGGAGTCACCACCAGGGACAGGAGCGCACCGGCGAGCGAGGCCAGGACCAGGGCGGCGAGGCCGAGGACCTGACCGATGGCGATCTGGCGCGGGCGGTAGCGCGAATCGGAGAAGAAGCCGATCAACACGAAGAGATCGTCGAGATTGGTCGAGGCAAACAGCGTGATCGCCAGGCCGAGATCGGAGAGAAGGGCGATCATCGTCCGGGTCGATCCACTGGAACGAGGCGCGGGGTGGCGCGGTTGACCCAGGACTTCATCGAATCCGGAGCGTCGCCATGCGGATCCTGCTCCCCGCCCTCGCGCTCGCCGCGCTCCTCGCCACCCCCGCTCTCGCCCGCGAGCCGCGCACGCCGCCGCGGCCGGTGCCGGAGGACATCGACGCTACAGGATCCGTTACGCCGACCGATCCGCTGCTGATCCCAGACGAGGAGCGCGGCCCGACGCGGCGGATGAAGCGTCCGCGCGAGCAGAGCCCCGACACCGAGGCGCCGATCCGCGAATTCATTCCGGAATAGTCCGCGCCCTCACCCCGGGCCGGTCACCCCAGCATCGAGGGCGTGCAATCCTCGGCGAGCCTCCGCTTCGCCTCGGCGGCGTCCGCATGCATCTGCACCACCAGGGCGTCCGCGCTGTCGAACCGCGCCTCGCCGCGGATGAAGCCGACGAACTCGACCGCGATGCGCTGGCCGTAGAGATCGCCGGAGAAGTCGAACAGATAGGTCTCGAGGAGCGGCGCGCCGTCGTCGAAGGTCGGCCGGCGGCCGTAGCTCGCCACGCCGTCGCGGATGCCGCCATCGGCCAGCCGGACCCGGACCGCGTAGATGCCGTGGGCGAGCGCGCAGGCGTCGAGCGCGACGTTGGCGGTCGGGAAGCCGAGGGTGCGGCCGCGCTTGTCGCCGTGGCGCACCTCGCCCTCGACGAACCAGCGGTAGCCCAGCAGGTGGTTGGCGGTGGCGATGTCGCCGGCCTCCAGGGCCGCGCGGATCGCGCTCGACGAGACCGGCGCCTCGCCGCCGCCCGCCGCCACCGCCGGGACGATCCGACAGGCGAGGCCGTTCTCGGCGCAGAGCGCCTCCAGCATCGCCGGCGTGCCCTCGCGGCCGCGGCCGAAATGGAAATCGTGGCCGATCACGACGCCCGACAGGCCAAGCTCGCCCTTCAGGGTGTCGGCCACGAAGGCGGCGGCTCCGGTCCCGGCGAGGCCCGCGTCGAACCGGCGCACGAAGGCGCCGTCGATGCCGAGCCGGCGCAGCACCGCCAGCTTCTCGCCCTCGCCGGTGAGGCGGAACATCGCCGTCTCGGGAGAGAAGAAGGCGCGGGGATGCGGCTCGAAGGTGACGACGGCGCTCGGCCGCCCGCGCGAGGCCGCCATCTCCCGCACCGCCGCGATCAGCGCACGGTGGCCCTGGTGAATGCCGTCGAAATTGCCGAGCGCCGCGACCGCGCCGCGCAAGGAGTCCGGCACCGGCTCGCCGTCGCGATGGACCGGGAAGGGCGACACGACGGGGCGCGGGGCAGTCTCGTCGCGCGGCATCAAGGGTCCTTGGATAAGGAGGCAGGGGCTCTGTCGAAGGCGGCCGGACCCTGTCGAAATCCGCCCCGTGGGTCAAGCCGCACCCGCGCGAGGCGCGGGGCGCCGGCAAGAGATCAGGAGAGGCGCAGGACGCGGTCGTGGGACGGTCGAAGGCGGGTCGAACCGCGTGCCGGCGGGTTAACCGCTTCTCAAGGGGGGTGGATGTACAAGCCTAGACCAGAAGCGCCACCCGGCGCTTCCCCTGATGATCCAAGCGGGGTTCGTCGCGCACGGGGATGCGTCGCGCCCGCGAACGGAGCCGTAAGCCATGGCACTCGACCTCGGCATGCCGATCCTCGTCGTGGATGATTACCAGACGATGGTCCGCATCATCCGCAACCTGCTGAAGCAGCTCGGCTTCGAAGACGTCGACGATGCCTCCGACGGCACCGGCGCCCTCGCGAAGCTGAAGAACAAGAAGTACGGTCTCGTCATCTCCGACTGGAACATGGAGCCGATGACCGGTTACGAGCTGCTGCGCCACGTCCGGGCCGACGACGCCCTGCGCACCACGCCGTTCATCATGGTCACCGCCGAGTCGAAGACCGAGAACGTCATCGCCGCGAAGAAGGCTGGCGTGAACAACTACATCGTGAAGCCGTTCAACGCCCAGACGCTGAAGACCAAGATCGAGGCGGTCTGCGGCGCGTGATCCTGCCGGCTCGGTGACGGGGCGGCATCTCTCGGGCGCGGGATCGGGCGGCCAGGTCCGGTGGGCCTGCCGCGCATCCCGCGCCGGATCGCCGGGCTTCCATACCGGTGCGAGGGGGCCTGAATGCAGAAGACCCACACCCGGAGCGCCACCCGGGACATCCGATCCGAGAACAACCCACGCGCGGGGAGGGATCACATGCTCAGGCATATGACGGCGGGGCCGCGATCCGCTCTCAACCGGCTGCTCGGAGGCCAGGGATCCGGAGGTCAAGCGCCCGTGGCTCGCGCGACCAAGGCCGAACCGGCGGACAAGACGATCCCGGTGAGCGAGCTGCTCGAGATCGCCGACTACATCACCAAGCTCAAGCGGGGCATCGCGGCGTTGCGCGCCCAGGAGCTGACCCGCGACCGCATCCCGATGGCGCATGACGAGCTCGGCAGCGTCGTCGCCGCCACCGCGAGCGCCACCAACCGGATCATGGAATCGGCCGAGGCGATGATGGCCATCGAGGCCAAGACCCTCCCCGAGTACCGCCGCCAGGTCGAGGCGCATGTCGGCGACATCTTCGAGGCCTGCACCTTCCAGGACATTACCGGCCAGCGCATCTCGAAGGTCGTGGAGGCCCTGGGCCAGCTCGAGAAGCGCCTGTCGCAGTTCTCCACCGTGGTGAACGTGCGCGACGGCGAGGCCGAGCACGACCCGGAGGAGGCCCGCCGCAAGGCCCGCGCCGAGCGGCTCCTGCTCAATGGCCCGCAGCTCAAGGGCCCGGCGACCCCGCAGGACGCGATCGACGCCCTGTTCTCCTGACGGCCCGTCGACCGAGGGGCCAAACCGGGATGCGGATTGGCGCGCCCCGGTCTTTCGCCGTCGCTACCAGCGCAGCAGGTCGATCACGCCGTCCGGATGCACGGTCTGCGCTTCGAGCCAGTGGGCGATGTCGCCGATCGGCGCGCCCGCCGCGACGCCGAGTTCTTCGGCATGGATGCCGCGCGCCACCAGCAGCGAGGCGACGCCGAAGGCCCGGGCGCCGGTGATGTCGGTGCGGATCGCGTCGCCGATGGCGAGCACCCGCTCGCGGGGGAGGGGAGCGCCGCCGTCGAGGCCTTCCGCCGTCGCGAGCGCCGCCTCGTAGACCGGGACGTGCGGCTTGCCGGCATAGACTACCGCGCCGCCCATCTCCTCGTAGAGCGCCGCGACGGCGCCCGCGCATTGGATCAGCCGCTTGCCGCGCTCGACCACGAGATCGGGATTGGCGCAGATCAGGGTCACGCCGCGGGCGGCCCAGGGCTCGAGCACGGCGCGGTAATCCGCCGCCGTCTCGACCTCGTCGTCGAGGAGGCCGGTGACGACGACGTGGGCGGCGTCCTCCGGCCCGCCGCGGGCGAGGTCGAGCCCGTCGAAGATCGGCAGGTCGCGGTCGGGCCCGAGATGATGCACCGGCGCCGCCGCCCGCTCCGCCAGCAGCCGGCGGGTGAGGTCGCCCGAGGTGACGATGGCGTCGTAGGCGGTGCGCGGCACGCCGAACCCGTCGAGCAGCCCCTGCACCGAATGCCCCGGCCGCGGCGCGTTCGAGAGCAGCACCACCCGGCGCGGGCGGGGCCCCGGCAGGGCGCGGAATCGCGTCAGCGCCTCGCCCGCACCCCGGTGGGCGTGCATGCCGTCATGCAGCACGCCCCAGATGTCGCACAGGATCAGGTCGAAGCCGGACGCGACGTCGGCGATCCCGTCCAGGATCGCGACCTCGCCCGGATGCGCTGCGCGGATCATCTCGGCCATCTCGCCCGCCTCGCTCGTGCTGCATCGCAGCAGACAATTCCCCCGGACCTAAAGGCGGATCGTCCCGAACGCAACGCCCTGCACGGATTTGCCTGAAATCGTTTACAGGATCGCCATCCGGTCGACGTCGACGAGGCCGCGATCGGTGATCTTCAGGTGCGGGATCACCGGCAGCGGCAGGAAGGCGACCTGCAGGAACGGCTCGGGCAGGGTGCAGCCGAGCCGGCGGGCGGCCTCGCGCAGGGGCGGCAGGGCGTCGCGCACCACCTCGAAGGTCCAGTCGCTCATCAGCCCGGCGATCGGCAGCGCCAGTTCGGCCAGGATGCCGGTCTCGTCCGCCACCACGAAGCCGCCCTGCAGGTCGATCAGGCGGTCGATCGCCCGCGCCATGGCGGCCGGATCGGCGCCGACGACGCAGAGATTGTGGCTGTCATGCCCGACCGAGGAGGCGATGGCGCCGCGGGTGAGCCCGAAGCCCCGCACCAGGCCGCGCCCGATGCTGCGCGTGCCGTGGCGCGCCACCACCGCCACCATCGCCACGTCCTGGGTCGGATCCGGCACGCCGGCCAGCGTCAGGCGCAGGTGCTCGGTGATGATCCGGCCCGGCACCACGCCGATCACCGAGGTTTCGCCCAGGGGGGCCGGCACGGCGAGGTCGGCGGCGGTCACCGGCTCCGCCCGCACGCTGTCGCGGCCCGGGGGTGGCGTGATGCTGCGGGTGGAAAACAGGGCCTCGTCGACGAGGCGGCCGGCCGAGAATACGGCGGAGACCGTGCAGGCCTCCAGATCGTCGAGGAGCACGATGTCGGCCCGCTTGCCCGGCGCGATCATGCCGCGGTCGGCGAGCCCGAAGGCGCCGGCCGCGCTGAGCGAGGCGGCGCGGTAGGCGGCCAAAGGCGGCACGCCAAGCCGAATCGCGGTGCGGATCAGGTGGTCGAGATGGCCTTCCTCGGCGATGTCGAGGGGATTGCGGTCGTCGGTGCAGAAGGCGAGGAACGGCGCCGTCCGCTCGGTGAGGAGGGGGGCCAGGGCGTGCAGGTCCTTCGAGACCGAGCCCTCGCGGATCAGCACGGTCATGCCCTTGCGGATCTTCTCCAGCGCCTCCTCGGCGCTCGTCGCCTCGTGGTCGGTGCGGATGCCGGCGGCCGCGTAGGCGTTGAGCGCATTCCCCGACAGGAGCGGGGCGTGACCGTCGACATGGCGCCCGGCGAAGGCCGCGAGCTTGGCCATGCAGCCGGGATCGGTCGCGACCACGCCGGGGAAGTTCATGAACTCGGCCAGGCCGAGCGACCGGGGATGGTCGCGATAGGCCGCGAGATCGTCCGCCTCGATCCGCGCGCCGGAGGTCTCGAGGTCGGTCGCCGGCACGCAGGAGGAGAGCTGGACCCGGATGTCCATGATCGTCTCGCCCGAGGCGGCGAGCGCGTAGTCGAAGGCGGCCTTGCCGAGCACGTTGGCGAGTTCGTGCGGGTCCCAGATCACTGTCGTGACCCCGTGCGGCAGCACGCAGCGGTCGAATTCGTGCGGGGTGATCAGCGAGGATTCGATGTGGAGATGGGTGTCGATGAAGCCCGGGACGGCGATGCGCCCCTCCGCCTCGATCACCCGGGCGCCCTCGTAGCGGCCATAGGTCCCCACCACCGTGTCGCCGCAGACCGCGATGTCGGTCTCCACCAGCTCGCCGGTGACGAGGTCGAGGAGGCGGGCGCCGCGAATCACCAGGTCGGCGGGTTCGCGGCCCGCGCCTTGGGCGATCCGGCGGGCGATGAGATCCGACATCGGGGGCCTTTTTTGCTGAAAGGGTCCCCGATGCTAGGCGGAAGGAACGGTCGCCGCTACCGCTTCGTCACCCGTCAGACGGCTCTGCGCAGCACATCCCGGAAGGCGCGGCGCACCGGCGGCTGCGGGTCGTCGGCCGGCGGGGTCGGCTCGGGCTCGGGGGCGGGCGGGGCGGGGGGCGAGAGCACCTCGGGCCGCACCACGCGGGGCGGCGAGAACACCGTGCCCTGCGCCAGGGGCAGGTCGAGGTCGATCAGGTCGGGCACGTCGGTCTCGCGCTCGACATCCTCCGCCACCAGCCGGATCCCCGACCGGGCGAGCCCGAGGGCGACCGCCGCGCCGTGCTCGCTCAGCAGCATCTCGACGCCGACCTTGGCGTAGCTCGCCCCGCAGGAGGCCAGGGCCGCGGCGTCGACGCGCGGATCCTCGACCCGGTCGACGGCGAGCCCGATCCGGTCGCGCAGGGAGCGGAGCGCACTCGCCTGCTCGGCGTCGAGGCTGCGCCAGCTGCGCTGCGGCAGGGCCAGGATCAGCCGGCCGGCGAGTTCGGGATGCAGGTCGATCAGGCGGCCGACCGCCCGCAGGAAGCCCGGCTCGAACAGCGAGCCCGGCGACAGGGCGTAGGCCACCGGCGTCTCGCTGCCGCGGGAGGCGAGGTGCTGGCCGATCGCCGTCACCCGGGCGAGCATCAGCCGGTCGAGCTCGGTGGTGCGGCCGTGCCGCTCCAGCACCCGCACGAAGTCTGGCGGGGACAGGAGGGCCTCGCCGACGCGCAGGCGCGCCAGGGCCTCGTAGAACGCTACCTTGCGCTGCGGCAGGCTGACGATCGGCTGCAGGTAGACCTCGAGGCCGTCGGTCAGGGCGGCGAGGATCTCGGCCTCCGGCCGGGCCTCGGGGGCGGGCTCGGGCACGAAGGCCCGGCGCTGCGCCGGAACCACGTCCCGCGGCAGGATCGGGTCGGAGGCCCAGGGGGCCGACGCCGGCATGGACGTCGGGCTCGGGACGGGCGAGGGGGCGGGCTCGGCCTGCCAGGACGGCGCGGCCTGCGGCGAGCGCGGCGCCGCCGGCGGGGGCGTGAAGGACGGGGCCGCGGCATGGGGCTGCGGCATCGGGACCGCCCCATAGGGAGCCGCCGGCGGATACGGGACGGAGGCGGCCTGTGCCGGCGCGGCCTGCATCGGCGGCGGAGGCTGCATCGCCCGGGGGCCTGCGGGGCCTGCATCACCGGTGGGGCCTGCATCGCCTGCGGGGCCTGGGCCTGGGCCGGTGCGACGGGCGGCAATCCGGCGGACGGCCCGTCCTTGAGGCGGATCAGGTCCTCGTCCTGGGCCGCCACCGCCATGGCGAGTTCGCGCACGATGCCGCCGAGGAGGCCGATCTCGGCCGTGACCTCGGACAGGCCGCTCTCCAGGTTCGCCACCGGCGCGGCCGGCGCCTCCCGCTGCTCCAGGGTCAGCAGGCGGCGCGACAGCCCGTCGATCTCAGCCGACAGCGTCTCGACCTGGCGGGCGAGGCGAGCGGCGCGGCGCCAGGCCAGGGCGGTCGCCAGGCCCCCGAGGCCCGCCGCCGCCAGCGCCGCGCCGGCCACGGCCCCCAGCAGGGGCGCGGACAGGAAGGCGACGGCGAGACAGATCCCGCTCGCCAGGAGGATGGAGAGACTGAGGGCAATCCGGCCCACCGACCACCCGCCGGCGCGCCGGCCGGTGACGAGGGCCATCGCGATTCCTCTTACGCGTCGAGGACAGGCCGGGTTCCGCGAAATCCAGCTTCCCCGGTTGTCGCCGAGGTGCCGAATACCCGCAAGACGCCGCCTCGGGCTGCCCACGGATTTCGCGGGACCCTTGTCCGGAATGCCGCAATACCCGAGATGGCTTGCGCGGCCCTGGTGCGTCGCAGCGGAAGGGAGAGTCAAGATGACGGATCGGTCCGGCGAACGGATGGAGCTGCTGATGAAGGTCGAGGGGATGACCTGCCAGGGCTGCGTCGCGGCGGTGACGAAGGCGGTCCAGCGCCTCGACCCGGCGGCGCAGGTGAGCGTGGACCTCCCGGCGGGCCGGGTCGCGATCGTCACCGACGCCCAGGCCCTCGAGGTGGCCCAGGCCCTCGGCCGCGCCGGGTACGAGGCGGAGGCCATGACCGGGTAAGGTCGTGCCCGCGCCGAAGGGATCGGGGGACAAGATTCCCGGGCTCGGCGCGCTCTAACGTTCGTTTAAGCCGGCTCTGCGAGGGTTTGGTCAGTTCGCAGTGTAGGGGCGCCGGGGCCGCGAGGTCTCCCGCGCTGGCGTGGCGGTGTGCGTATCAACAGTGCCTTTGCGTCCCTGATCGATGCCCGGCTGACGGGGCTCGTCCACGACTCGGTCGCGGGCGACCCGGCCGAGCGGTCCCGCCACGAGCGGTTCCTGATCTCCCGGCTCGCCACCGGTGCCGTGCTGATGGCGATGCTGCCGCCCTATCTCCTCTGGCGCGGCGTTCCGACGCTGGTCGAGGCGGCGGTGGCCGCCTGCCTGGTGCTCCCGGTGATTGCCGCCCTGCTGCTGGCGCGCACCGGGAACCTCACGCTCGCCCACGGCCTGTCCTCGGCGGCGCTCACCGGGCTCATCGTCTGCCTGGCGAGCCTCACCGGCGGGCCGGCCTCGGCGGCCGCGATCTGGCTGGTGATGATCCCGGTCGAGGCCCTGCTCGCCGGCTCGTACCGCGCCGCCCTGGCGGCGGCCGTCCTCGCGGCCTTGGGCGCGCTGGCGGTGGCGGTGATCGAGCCGGTTCCGGCTTCGGGCCTCTTCGCCTGGTCGGCGGCGCTGGCGATGCCGGTCTTCGCCCTCACGGCGATCTGCCACGTGCTGGCGCTCTCCGTCGAGCATTGCCGCCGCGAGGGGCGCTGGAGCGACCGGCTGAACGCCGCCTCCTTGCGCGACGCGCTGCTCCTCGACGCCATCGACGACCTCGTGACCTGGCACGACCGCAACGGCAGCGTGCTCCAGGCGAGCACCGCCGCCCGCTCGCTCGCCGGGACGGTGCCGGATGCGCTCGAAGGCCGCGGCCTGTTCAACCGCGTCCACGTCTCCGACCGGCCGGCCTTCCTGACGGCGCTGAGCGCCGCCGCCGGCCAGGCCCAGCCGGTGACGGTGCAGTTCCGCCTGCACGCCGCCGGCGCGGCGGGCGAGGCCGGCCGGGTGATCTGGGCCGAGATGCGGGCCCACCGCGTGCCGGACGCGATGCGGCCGGCGGCCGGCGAGGCCGCCGTGGTGGCGGTGACCCGCGACGTCTCGGAGCACAAGCGCCGGGCGGAGGAACTCGATCAGGCGCGCGCCGTCGCCGAGCGCGCCGACGAGGTGAAGAGCCGCTTCCTCGCCACCGTGAGCCACGAGCTGCGCACGCCGCTCAACGCCATCATCGGCTTCTCGGAGATGCTGGAGGCCGAATCGACCCTGGCGCTCGGCCCCGAGCGGCGGCAGGAATATGCCGGCATCATCCATTCCTCCGGCCGGCACCTGCTCGAGGTGGTGAACGGCCTCCTCGACATGTCGCGGATCCAGAGCGGCAACTTCGACTACGCGCCCGAGCCGTTCGACCTCGGTGGCCTCGCCCGCGGCGTTTGCGACCTGATGCAGATCCGCGCCGACCAGGGCGGCGTGCGCCTGCGGCGCGAGATCCCCGCCGACCTGCCGGAGGTCACCGCCGATGCCCGCGCCTGCCGGCAGATGCTGATCAACCTCCTGTCGAACGCCGTGAAGTTCACGCCGCGCGGCGGCGAGGTGGTGCTGTCGGTGCGCCGGGTGTTCGACCGGGTCGAGATGGCGGTGGTCGATACCGGCATCGGCATCGCCGAGGCCGACCTGCCGCGCCTCGGCAACCCGTTCTTCCAGGCCGGGCTGGGTGCCGGCGCGGCCTATGGCCGCCCGCACGAGGGCACGGGCCTGGGACTCTCGGTGGTGCGCGGCCTCGTCGGCCTGCATCACGGCGAACTCGCCGTCGAGAGCAGCCCGGCCTGCGGCACGCGGGTCGTCGTCACCCTGCCGCTCGATTGCCGCGGCGGCCGTGCCGCCAATCCGGGCGAACCGGTGCCGATCCGCACCGGTGCCCTTGCCCGCGGCGTCGTCGACGAGGCGCCCGCCACCCTGCGGCTGACGGGCTGACGTGACCGATCAGCCCACGACCCGTCCCTCCCTGGTCCGCACCAAGGGGGGGACATCGACAGGTGACCGATCGAAGGCGGCCCGGCTCAAGCCGGACCGCCCAACGCCGGAAGGAGATGCGATGTCCGAGGCGCCGGCCCGGAAACCCGCCGAGGCAGCAGCCCGGCGATCCGATCCCGACCTGGCGCTGACCGCAGAGGCGCGCCCGGCGCCGCGCGCCCGGCCGGCCCCCCGGGCGCCGCGTGCGCCGCGGCCCATTCCGCGCCCCGCCGGCCCCCTCGATCGATTGCGGGTCCGGGCCGACCGGATCCTGCGCCATCCGGCCGGCATCGTCGGCGGCCTCCTCGTCCTCGGGGCGGTGGCGGCGGTGGCGGCGAATGCGCTGAGCTTCCAGACCGGGCGCCACCCGGCGCCCCTGTTCGCCAAGGCCCCGCCCTCGTCCGCACCCGCCGACACGCTGGCAGCCGACAAGGCCGCTTCCGCGGCGTCGGCCCGGGCCTCGAACGATGGGGCCCGCGCACCGGACGAGACGGGGCAACGGGCTTCCGGAGAAGCCGCCCCACGGGCGGGAAAGCCCGACGGGATCGGCGCGCTGATCCGGGGCGAGGATCACACCACCGCCTCGGTCGGCCCGAAATCCGCCCCCGCGAGGACCGCGAAGCCGGCACCGGTGAAGGAAGCCTCCGCCAGGGACCCGGTGCCTAAGGAGAGGCCTGCCAGGGACACCGCGGCGAAGGCCGCCTCCGCGAAGGCGAGTCATGCGCCGGTCCGGGAGGCGCGGGCCGAGGAGGCGGTCAAGGCCTCGGCGCTCCACGCGGCACCGGTGCCGGGGGCAAAGCCCGACAAGGCGGTCGCCTACGCGCAGCGCGCCCTGATCAAGCTCGGCTACGGCCCGCTCGCCGTCGACGGCATCGCCGGTCCGGGCACCCGCGCGGCGCTCGCCCGCTTCGAGCGCGAGCGCCGCCTGCCCGGCGCCAGCGTGGCGCGCCGGACGTTGCAGGAACTCGAGGCGCGCTCGGGACTCAAGCCGGAATAGGGGCCGGGCGCCGCGCGGCGCCCAGCCCGTCCACGTCTTACTCGGCGCTGCCGAACACCCGCCGGAAGATCGTGTCGACATGCTTGAGGTGGTAGCCGAGGTCGAAGCACTCGGCGATCGCCTCGGGCTTGAGCGCCGCGGTCACCTCCGTATCGGCCTGGAGCAGGGTGAGGAAGTCGCCCTCGCCGCGCCAGACCGGCATCGCGTTGCGCTGGACCAGCCGGTAGGCGTCCTCGCGCGACACGCCGGCTTGGGTCAGCGCCAGCAGCACCCGCTGCGAGTGGACGAGGCCGCCGAGCCGGTTGAGGTTGCGCTCCATCTGCTCGGGATAGACGAGCAGCTTGTCGACCACGCCGGTGAGGCGGGCGAGCGCGAAATCGAGGGTCACGGTGGCATCCGGGCCGATCATACGCTCGACCGAGGAGTGCGAGATGTCGCGCTCGTGCCAGAGCGCCACGTTCTCCATCGCCGGGAGCGCGTAGGACCGGACCATGCGGGCGAGGCCGGTCAGGTTCTCGGTCAGCACCGGGTTGCGCTTGTGCGGCATCGCCGAGGAACCCTTCTGGCCCTCGGAGAAGTATTCCTCCGCCTCCAGCACCTCGGTGCGCTGCAGGTGGCGCACCTCGATCGCCAGCCGCTCGATCGACGAGGCGACGACGCCGAGCACCGCGAAGAACATCGCGTGGCGGTCGCGCGGGATGACCTGGGTCGAGACCGGTTCGACCGTCAGCCCCATCTGCGCGGCGACGTATTCCTCCACCCGCGGGTCGATGTTGGCGAAGGTGCCGACGGCGCCAGAGATGGCGCAGGTCGCGATCTCGGCCTTGGCGGCGACGAGGCGGGCGCGGGCGCGCTCGAACTCGGCATAGGCCTGGGCGAGCTTAAGCCCGAAGGTGACCGGCTCGGCATGGATGCCGTGCGAGCGGCCGATGGTCGGGGTCAGCTTGTGCTCGAAGGCCCGGCGCTTGAGCGCGGCGAGCAGCCCGTCGATATCGGCGATGAGCAGGTCCGCGGCGCGGGCGAGCTGCACGTTGAGGCAGGTATCGAGCACGTCCGACGAGGTCATGCCCTGGTGGACGAAGCGCGCCTCGGGCCCGACGATCTCGGCGAGATGGGTCAGAAACGCGATCACGTCGTGCTTGGTGACGCGCTCGATCTCGTCGATGCGCGCGACATCGAACACCGCGTCACGGCCCTTCTCCCACACCGTGGCGGCGGCCTCCCTCGGCACCACGCCGAGTTCGGCGAGCGCGGTCGTGGCATGGGCCTCGATCTCGAACCAGATCCGGAAACGCGTCTCCGGCGACCAGATCGCCGTCATCTCGGGCCGGCTGTAGCGGGGGATCATCGTCGAGGCTCCTGCTCTAAGGGGCGGGGGGTGATGCCGCGACGGCTAGGGTAAGCGGGTCGAGAAGGCAAGGAAGGGGAGGGCGGTGGCCACAGCGCCCTTCGATTGCGGCTCGAACCGGGGCTGCGCCGAGCCTTCGGATCGAGGTTTCCACCCGCGACCTCATCCTGAGGTGTCAGTCGATTGAAAATCGACTGACCTCGAAGGAGGGCTCCAGGGATCGCGCTGGCATCTGGAGCCCTCCTTCGAGGCTCCCGTTGGTCGCACCTCAGGATGAGGTCGGGGATGGGAAAGGCTGGTACTGCAAGTAAGCGGTTCCGTTCTCGAATTTTCGTCAAGCCTCTGGCTTGGCATAGACAATTCGAGATGGCTCAATGGCCCGATGCGTCAGCATCTCGGGCCATTGGTATAACGTGGTCGTGAGACGCCGCCCCCTCAAAACCGCATCGTCAGCCCGCCATTCACCGCATACCCATCCCCACCCGTCCGGGCGAAGGTCGTCCCCCCGGTCAGGGTCAGGCTCACCCCCGGCGTCAGGTCGGCGGCAAGGCCCGCCTCGACGAGGCCGTAGGTGCCCCGCGCCCCACGACCGAGCGGGGTGAGGATCGGCAGCAGCGGGGTCGAGGTGAGCGAGGTCACCAGGGTACGGCCGCCCTCCAGGAATTCGTGCTCGGCGGTGACATTGACGAAGGCCCGCAAAGGCAGGCCGACGAGGCTGAAGGGCGCGGCGCGGACCTGCAATCCGGCGCGGCCGACCAGCGAGTCGAGGCCGGTGGCGCCGACCGATTGCGTCAGCACCGGGTCGCCCCGCTCGGTATAGGCGCCGACCCGGGTGGTGGCGTAGGTGAGGCCGACGATCGGGCCGAGGCGGACGGGGCCGAACGCGTCGAACAGGTAGCCGGCCTTCGCCGCCACCGCGACGCTGTCGCCGCCGGTGGCGCCGTTCAGCGGGTCGATCAAGCCCGGCCGGGTCACGGCATAGTCGTGGCGGCCATAGGCCAGGACCGCGTCGGCGAACAGGTTCCGACCCGTGAACGAGCCGTAGGCGGCAAAGCCGTAGCTGTCGATGTCGATCGACCCGGCGCCGCCCCGCAGGTTCGCGTGCGGGTTGGCGTAGTTGAAGGCGAAGCCGAAGCGGATGCCGGGCGTCGGCGTGGCCTCGAGGCCGATCGTGCCGCTCGGGCTGTCGTAATCGTAGCCGGTGGCAAAGCCCCGCGTCGCCCGGCTGCCGCCGGCATAGCCGCCCTGGCCCCACACGATCAGCGGGCTCGCAGCCGCCCCGAGCGGTGCGACGCCGGAGCCCGCCAGCGCCCCCGTCACGGCGCCGGGAGCGGGGGCGAAGAGCCGGTAGGCGTCGAGGCGCTGGAGCAGGGCGCCGGCGAAGCTCGTCGTGCCGATCTGGCCGAGCTCGGCCTGGGCGGCGATGCCGTTCGGCGCGGCGACCGCGTTGGCCATGTAACGCGACAGGACGAGGTAGCCGCCCTCGGTGAGATGCACCCCGTCGAGGGAGAGGAAGGTGTTCTGCACCGCCTTCGGCGCCGTGAGGCAGGCGGCGACGAGGGCGCAGGGCGCGGTGGCGTTGGTGAAGCCGTAGCGGCCCGGATCGGCGATGATGCGCTGGAAGATCTGGCCGTTGTCGAGGAGAAAGATCCGGGTGCCGGCGGTCGCGTAGGGCGCGAGGCCGGCCTGGAGCCCATCGAAGTAGCTGCGGGCGAAGATGTCGCCCGAGGCGGCGTTGCCGGAGGCGGCCACCCGCGGCAGGCCGTTCAGGGTGGTGAAGCCGTTGAACACGATCGTCTGCGCGCCGGCGCCGACGATCTGGCCGACGCTGCTCACCGCATTGGCCGCCGAGGCCCGGCCGAGGAACGGGGCCTGGGCCGGGGTGAGGCCGCCGAGCGTCGCCGCGATGCCGTCATTGCCGCCGATGTTGATGGCGACGAGGGTGCCGGGGCCGAGGCGCTGGCCACTCGCCAGGAACGCCGCCACCTCCTGGGTCAGGCCCGGCAGCAGGGGCGAGCCGACATTGCCGGTGCCGGTCTGGGCGCCGCCGACGGCGTAGTTGGTCACCGCCCCGCTCGGCAGGCCGTAGATCGCCTGGAGCCCGTCGACGAAGTTGGCGCCGTTGGAGTAGCGGCCGTCCAGGTAGGGTGCGGGGAGGGGGCGGCCGGTGAGGCGCACGATGTTGCCGGTATCGGCGTAGCTGTCGCCGAAGACCGTCAGCCCGGTCACGCCCTGCGCGGAGGCGCCCTGCACGCCAGCGAGCGCCGTCCCGGCGAGCCACGCACCGATCCATCCCGCCCGGCGCAGGCGCCCGAACCCGTTGCCCATCGTCGTCTCCCCCGCAGCCCGCGGCGCTCTTCACGCGCCTGCGGCCTCGCCATGGGAGGGCGCGGGGCCAGTCCGGTCAAGCTCGAGGTGATGGCGTTACGCAACAGACAAGAAAACGGGCCGTCCTGTGGCCGGCCCGCGACAGTCTTCGCGTCTTCAGGCTTCCTCCACCCGGGCCCATCCATTCGGCATCAGCCGCTCCTGGGGCGTGAACTTCGCCTTGTACTGCATCTTGCGCGAGCCCTCGACCCAGTAGCCGAGATACAGGTAGGGCAGGCCGAGGCTGCGGGCGCGCTCGATGTGGTCGAGGATCATGAAGGTGCCGAGCGAACGGTCGGCCTCCGCCGGATCGTAGAACGAATAGACCATCGACAGCCCGTCGGAGAGCACGTCGGTGAGGCAGACGGCGATCGGCGAACCGGTGCCGCGGCCGTTGATCGCGGTGTCGGGCCCGCGCTTGCGGTAGACAACCAGATGGGTCTCGACGTGGCTGTCCTCGACCATCATCGCGTAGTCGAGCACCGTCATGTCGACCATGCCGCCGTCGCCGTGGCGGGCATCGAGGTAGCGGCGAAACAGCGCGTATTGCTCCGAGGCCGGCCGGTTGGCCTGGGCCTGGCCGACGAGGTCGCGGTTGCGCTTCAGCACCCGGCGCTGGCTGTCGCTGGGCGCGAAGTCTCCCACGACCACCCGCACCGAGATGCAGGCCCGGCAGGTCTCGCAGGCCGGCCGGTAGGCGATGGTCTGCGAGCGGCGAAAGCCGCCCTGCGTCAGGATCTCGTTGAGGTCGCGGGCGCGCCGGCCGACGAGATGCGTGAAGACCTTCCGCTCCTGCTGCCCGGGCAGGTAGGGGCACGGCGAGGGCGCCGTGAGGTAGAATTGCGGTGCGTCCCGCGGATGGCTGGTCACGCGTCGTCGGTCTCGCAGGGGGCCGGCCAGGGGGGTGGCACAGGCGCCGGGATGGCCAGGATAGCACCGGCGCGGCCCGCCTCAACAGGGGCGGGCCGCGCCGGCACGAATTCCTTGGATGTAAGCGCGACCGGCGCCGAAGGTTGCAGCCTCAGTCGCTCACGCGTCGCGGACGACCGCGAGGTCGAGGATCAGGTCGTGGCCCATCCGCCGGTCCGCCCGGACCACGCCGATGCCGATGTCGAGGAGCCAGAGCAGGAAGGTCGACAGCGCGACATAGAATAGCAGCGCGTGGACGCCGGCCGTGATCCAGTCGATCGGCCCGCCGGTCGTCGCCCGCACCGCCCGAAGGCCCATCATCCGCATGCCGAGCGTGCTCTGGCGCGGCCCGCCGACGGTGATCGCACTGTAGATGACGCCGCTCGCCGGCAGGATCGCGTAGAGCGCCCACGCCACGCCGAAGGTGATGACCCCGAGGAGCGAGATCGCCAGCCACAACAGGCAGCTGAAGCCGAAGATGAACGCGATGTCGAGCAGGTAGGCGATGAAGCGCCGCGACAGCGAGCCATGCGCCACCAGCACCGGCGGCCCGGCCCAGCCCGGCGGGGGCGCATAGCCCTGCTGGTAGGGACCGCCATAGGACCCGCCCTGGGGACCACCTTGCCAGGAATTCGCCATTCGCTCGTCTCCGCTCGTCCACCAGGTGCCATAGGTGGGCGCGGCATCCATCGCTCTCAAGGGCAACTCGCTCCCGGGCGTCTCGTCCCGGGGGGTGACGGCGTCGGCCGATCTCGCACCTGCGTCATCCCGCGAATGCGGCGCCCGTCGGTCCATCCCGTGCCTCTGCACACATTGCCGTAGATGATGGGGGATTAAACTGGCGATAGACTGGGTGTGTGTTCACGCACATCGATGATGTTTGTCGTCGATCAAGGTCGTTCCAGCGCAATCGGCGTCCTTCTCCACGGCGGGGCGCCGAAAGATCGGGGATGGCTTCCATGACGACGATCGGTCTCCCGAAGGCTCGCCGCCGTTGCGACGGCCCTGCCGCTCCTCGACGCGCCGATGGTGGCCGACCGGGCGGCGACATCCCTCGACCGGCGCGATTCCGGGATGCGGCTTTGGGCGGCGCAGCCGGGACGGCGGTGAGCGCGACACCCCGGCACCGGCCACGCGCGACGCCCGAGGCGACACGGCTCCGCCCAGTTCCTCTGGGGAACGCGACTTAAGGAAAAACCCGGGACAGCGACGGAGCCGATGCGATGCGAGATTAAAACCCGGTCGTCATTCGTTCAACAAACAAACAAACGGGAGGACGATCCTTGGCAGAAGCCCCTCATGCGAGGACGAGCCCGAAACGGGAGGGACGGCCGCACGCTGCCGCGCTCGGTGCCGCGGTGGCAGCTTGCTTCCTCGTCGCGGCGTCCGGGCCCGCCCGGGCCGGTTCCGCGGCGCAGCCCGGCCAGTCGCTCGGGCTGCCGGTCGGTGCGCAGATCCCGCACGGCGTGTACTGGATCACGACGACGAATTTCGGCGTCCGCGACACCGGCCCAGGGGTGACGCCGCTCAACGTCAACGCCACGACCCTGGCCTGGGCGACGCCGTGGGACATCCTCGGCGGGCGGCTGCAGCTCTTCGCCGCCGGATCGTACTCGGCCATCAGGCCACAGGACAGCGACTGGCAGAGCGGCCTCGGCCAGCCGCTGCTCGCCGCCCAGCTCGCCTGGGACCTCGGCGGCGATGTCGGCTTCAGCTATCTCCTCGGCGGCTACCTGCCGAGCCAGACCGGCTTCGCGATCCAGACCTCGTCCCTGACGCACCGCTTCGCCCTGAGCTACGTCGGCAACGACTGGAACCTGACCGGCCACCTGTTCTACGGCCACTTCCTCGACGACAGGTCTCGTTCGGGCACCGTCTATCCCGATTACCTGAACCTCGATCTGACCGCGACGAAGAAGTTCGGCAAGTGGCAGGTCGGCGGCGTCGCCTTCGCCTCGACCGACCTGCCGACCGGCGTGGCGGGCGCCCGGCCCCAGGGGCAGATCGCGGTCGGCGGGCTGATCGGCTACAATTTCGGCCCGGTGAATCTCCAGGCCTACGTCACCCGGGATCTGGTCGACCGCAACTACGGCGGCCGCGACACCCGGGCGTGGCTGCGGGCGGTGGTGCCGCTCTACCAGGACAAGCAGGAGGCGGCGCCGAACCGCACCCTCGTGACCCGCGAGCAGTCGCGCTGAACCCCTGCGGCGACCGGTGGATCAGCCGCCCGTCGCCGCGTTGCCAAGCGGCCCGATCCGCCGCGGCTCCAGCCCCTCTCGCCTGAGGGTCTCCAGGATCTCGGCGGTATGGCTCGGGCCCCGGGTCTCGATCGTCACGTCGATCGAGACGCTTTTGGCCGGTACGTCGAGATGCAGGCGGCCATGCGAGACCTCCAGGATGTTGGCCCCGAGTTCCCCGAGCCGCCCCGCCACCTGGCCGAGCACGCCCGGCCGGTCGCTCGCCGTCATCCGGAACGAGATGATCCGGTCCGCGCGCTCCAGTTCGCGCACCATCACCGAGGCCAGCAGCCGCGCGTCGATGTTGCCGCCGCACAGGACCAGCCCGACGGTGCGGCCGGCGAAGAGATCGGGCCGGGCCAGCAAGGCCGCGAGGCCGGCGGCGCCCGCGCCCTCGGCGAGGCTGCGCTGGAGCGTGGCGTAGTCATGGACCGCCCGCTCGATCTGCGGCTCGTCGACGAGGACGATCTCGCGCACGAGGTCGCGGATGATCGGCAGGGTCAGGCGGCCGACGGTCTTGACGGCGATGCCCTCGGCGAGCGTCGGCCCGCCGATCGGCCGGTCCTGCCCGTCGATGGCGTTGAGGAAGGAAGGATAGAGCGCGGCCTCGACGCCATACAAGGCCACCCGCGGCCGCAGGCTCGCGGCCATCGCGATCCCGCTCATCAGGCCGCCGCCGCCGATCGGCACCACCAGGCAGTCGAGGTCGGGGGCGTCCTCCAGCATCTCGAGCGCGATGGTGCCCTGGCCGGCCATCACCAGGGGATCGTCGTAGGGATGGACCAGCACGAAGCCGTGCGCCTCGACCAGCCGGTCGACCGCGGCCGCCGATTCGACCAGGGTCTCGCCCTCCAGCACCACGGTGGCGCCGTGGGCGCGGGTGTTCTCGACCTTCACCAGCGGGGTCGTCGCCGGCATCACGATGGTGGCCGGGATGCCGAGGCGCTTCGCGTGGTAGGCCACGGCCTGGGCATGGTTGCCGGCCGACATCGCCACCACGCCGCGGCGGCGCTCGGCCTCCGTCAGCGCGCTCAGGCGGTTGACCGCGCCGCGCTCCTTGAAGGCCCCGGTCGCCTGCATGTTCTCGTGCTTGACCAGAACCCGCGCGCCCGTCAGCTCCGACAGGCGCGGCGCCGGCACCAAGGGCGTGCGCAGCACGTGGCCGCGGATGGTGTGGGCGGCCCGGACCACGTCGTCCGGGGTGATGGCGTAGGGCTGGCTCAAGCGCGAATCTCCGGGCAGCCCGACTGTACGGCCTGCACCGGCCGGCGTCAGCCCGCCCCCGGCTCGGCCACCGCCGCGTCCGGCGTGTCGAGGTAGTAGTGCTTGAGCAGGTAGAGCGCCGCGCCGCCGACCGGGCCGCGGTCGCTGGTCAGGCCCGAGAGATCGGTGCGGCTCAAGCCCGAGAACTGGCAGACCGCGTAGCGGGGCAGGGGGCTGCGGCCCGCGCGGTCCTGCGAGAAGTCGATGCGGATGCTGCGGTCCTGCGGCCCGGAGGCCTCGCGCAGGACCGTGACGCGGGCCCCCGCCGGCACCAGGGTCGGCAGGGTGCGCCGGCAGATCCGGGCCTGCTCGGGGTCCGGGCTGCCCGCGCAGGCGGTGAGGCCCGCGAGCGCCGTGAGCGCCGCGAGCCCTGCCACGAGTCCCGGACTCACCCTCGCTGCCGGGGTCAACCTTGGCGCAGCCGCTCGGCGACCCGCGGGGCGAAGTAGGTGAAGATGCCGTCGGCGCCGGCGCGCTTGAAGGCGGCCAAGCTCTCCAGCATGGCCCGGTCGCCGTCGAGCCAGCCGTTCTGGGCGGCCGCCGCGATCATCGCGTACTCGCCCGAGACCTGGTAGGCGAAGGTGGGGACCGAAAAGGTCTCCTTCACCCGGCGGATCACGTCGAGATAGGGCATGCCGGGCTTCACCATCACCGAATCCGCCCCCTCGTCGAGGTCGAGGGCGACCTCGCGCAGGGCCTCGTCGGTGTTGCCGGCATCCATCTGGTAGGTGCGCTTGTCGCCGACCAGCGTGGCGTTGGTGCCGATCGCGTCGCGGAACGGGCCGTAGAAGGCGCTGGCGTACTTCGCCGCGTAGGTCATGATCTGCACGTCGCGGTGCCCGGCCCGGTCGAGCCCGGCCCGGATCGCGCCGACGCGGCCATCCATCATGTCGGAGGGGGCGATCACGTCGGTGCCGGCCTCGGCCTGGATCAGGCTCTGCTCGACGAGGAGCGCCACCGTCTCGTCGTTGACGATGACCCCGTCCTCCAGGAGGCCGTCATGGCCGTGGCTGGTATAGGGATCGAGGGCGACGTCGGTGATGACCCCGATCTCCGGCACCGCCTTCTTCACCGCCCGCACGGCGCGGCAGACCAGGTTGTTGCGGTTCAAGGCCTCGGAGCCGGTGGCGTCGCGCAAGGACGGTTCGACGAACGGGAAGAACGAGAGCGCCGGGATGCGCAAGGACGCCGCCTTCTCGGCCGCCCGCACCGCCTCGTCGATCGACAGGCGCTCGACGCCCGGCATCGAGGCGACCGGCTCGCGCCGGCCCTCGCCCTCGATCAGGAAGATCGGCCAGATCAGGTCGTCGACGGTCAGGGTCGTCTCGCGCACCAGGCGGCGCGACCACTCGGCCTTGCGGTTGCGCCGCGGGCGCTGGGTGAGACCGAGGGAGGCCGGCTCGGTCCGGGCGGCTTCCCGGGCGAGCGGCCGGGGCATCGGCTGGATCTGCGACATCCGGGATCGGGCCTCCTCGTGGCCCGTCCGCGCCGGGCCTGATTCTTCGTCGAATTCGTCCAATCCGCAGGTAGCACGTTCCGGGCGGCGCCAGAACCCGGGCGGAGGTGCAGGGACGGGAAGCGGGCGCATGGCAGGGCCGCGGCGGCGCCCGCGCCGGTGATGCAGGTTTGTCGGGGAAAAGAAGAGGCTCAAGTTTCCCCTCTCCCCGCGGGCGGGGAGAGGCCTGAGCTCCGAAGGGGCTCAGGAAGCCCGCAGGGCGAGGGTGAGGGGGTGTTTCCGGAGGAGCCTCACGCGTCGAGACCCCTTCACCCTCGCCCTGCGGGCTTGCTGCATTCCCTGAACAGGAATGCAGCCCTCTCCCCGCCCGCGGGGAGAGGGGATTACCCGCGCCCTTCTTTGCCCCTGACATCCCGTGCCGTTGACGCGGCGGGCCGCACCCGGTTAACCGCCCTTAACCGGGAGGGTGCATCATGGGCGACGCGGACGTGACGGCGGACGACACGGTTCTGTGCGAGCGGCGGGGTGCGGCCGGGCTCATCACCCTCAACCGGCCGAAGGCCCTCAATGCGCTGACCCTCGAGATGGTGCGGGCGATGCGCCGGGCGCTCGACGCCTGGGCAACCGATCCGGCGGTGACCCGGGTGGTGGTGCAGGGCGCCGGCGAGCGCGCCTTCTGCGCCGGCGGCGACATCCGCCGCATCCACCAGGAGGGCAGCGCCGGGCGCTTCACGGAGGCCGAGACCTTCTTTCGCGAGGAATACGAGCTCAACGCGCTGATCCAGCGCTACCCGAAGCCCTACATCGCGCTCATCGACGGCATCGTGATGGGCGGCGGCGTCGGCGTGTCCCTGCACGGCTCGCACCGGGTCGCGGCCGAGCGCACCACCTTCGCGATGCCCGAGACCGGCATCGGCTTCTTCCCCGATGTCGGCGCCACCCATGCCCTGCCGCGGCTGCCGGGCTTCGTCGGCACCTATCTCGCGCTCACCGGCGAGCGGATCGGCCAGGGCGACGTCGTCGCCTTCGGGCTCGCCACCCACGCCGCCCCCGCCGCCCGCTTCCCCGAGATCCGCGACGCGCTCGGTGAGGGCGGGCCGGTCGAGGCGGCGATCGGCGCCGGCGAGTCCCCGGCCCCCGGGCCGCTCCACGCCGAGCGGGCGCTCATCGATTCCTGCTTTTCGGCCGACAGCGTGCCCGAGGTGCTGGCGCGGCTCGACGCCGCCGGGTCGGACTTCGCAAGCAAGACCGCCGCGACGATCCGCACCCGCTCGCCCACCAGCCTCGTCCTGGCTTTGGCCCAGATGCGCCGTGGCGCCACCCTGTCCTTCCCGGAGGCGATGCAGCTCGAATACCGCATCCTGTGCCGGATCCTGCGCGGGCACGACTTCTACGAGGGCGTACGCTCGGTGCTGATCGACCGCGACGGCAAGCCGGACTGGCAGCCCGCCACCCTGGAGGCGGTCCGGCCGGAGGACATCGAGGCCCATTTCGCGCCGATGCCCGGCGAGCCGAGCTTCACTTAAGGCCATGCGCTCTCTCAGCAAGGTCCGGGGCGGCCCCCGGCGCGCAGGGTCCGAGGAAGTCGCCGACCGCATCGAGCGCCGGCCCCCGCGGCCCGAGACGCGCTGGGACGTGGTGCTGGTCTGGCTGATGCGGGTCGTCGCGGTGGTCTGGATGGTCAAGGGCCTGAGCGCCTGGGCCGAGATCCTGGGCGCCCGCCCCAATGCCGCGCCGTTCGAGACCGCGCCGATCGGCCGGCAGGCGGTGATCGTCTATTTCGGCGTCATCAACCTGCTGGCGGCGGTGGGCCTGTGGCTCGCCACCGCCTGGGGCGGGGTGGTGTGGCTGCTCGCCGCCACCTCGGCGATGGTGCTGGCGCTGCTCACGCCGCAGCTCCTGCCGATGTCGATTCCGAGCCTCGCCTTCGACAGCGTGATCATCGTGGTCTACTTCGCAGTCTCTTGGCTCGCGTCGCGCGAACTACGCTGATCCTCAACCTTTCTCGAAAGTGAACGATCAGGTTCATCTTCGGTTTACCGACAGAGGTAAATCGAGAATTTATCCTGTCGTTTAAACTCACATTCACGGGCGCTCCCTAATTTGAACCCATAAGCGGAGCGGGACGAAACCGCCGAGCACCCCCGTACAGAGTGAGGCGTTCCGATGAAGACCCAGGCGACGAAGGTGGCGCAGACGACCTCCGCTCCCGAGACCGAGACCGCTGTCCGTCCCCACTACCTCGAGGCTCTCCACCTGGTCGAGCGCCTGCACCGCCGGCTCCTCGACGTGATCAAGGACGAGTTCGACCGCCGCGGCCGCGAGGACGTCAACAGCGTCCAGGCGCTGCTGCTCTACAACATCGGCGACAAGGAGCTGACCGCGAGCGAGCTGCGCACCCGCGGCTACTACCTCGGCTCGAACGTCTCGTACAACGTCAAGAAGCTGGTCGAGGCCGGCTACCTGCACCACGCCCGCTCCAAGACCGACCGCCGCTCGGTCCGCATCAGCCTCACCGACAAGGGCCACGAGGTGCACGAGATCGTCCGCGGGCTCTACGAGAAGCACTCCAAGACGATCCAGCCGATCGGCGGCATCTCGGAGGACGATTTCGGCCGCCTCAACACCGCGCTCGCCCGCCTCGAGCGCTTCTGGACCGACCAGATCCGCTACCGGCTATAGTCCTGAGAAATCACACGTTTCCCCGTGAACAGGGGGCGAACTGGGGCACCCGGTCCCTTCGTGGGTCATCCGGGTGCGCGCCAGCTGCGCGCCAGTCAGGACAGCCCTCGCGCGGTGAGGCACTTCGGGGAAAGCACCAGGTGGCCCCCACCCTCGCGCGTGAACCAATTGTCCTCGATGCCGTGGACAATTAGCCATGCACCGGCTGGTCCGGGCGCGCGCACGTTTAGAGCCCACGTTTTGCCGATGTGGCCGGGGCTCAAACCTTCGCCCAGAATCGCCGCTTCGCTCCGGTCGGCGGGCTCCCCATGCCCCATCTCAAGCAGCAGCCTCCGGGCAGTCGTTACTGAGAGGCGGGGCTGGCGTTTGCTCTTCCCCTCCCATGAGGCGGGAAGCTCCATGCCAAACTGGATGGCGTGAACGATGTGATCCTCAGTGGTCAGGTGGCGGCTCTCCCACAAGCGTTGCCAGTGAGCGTCGCTCATCAGGTCGGTCGCGTGCCACCACTGAGCAAGCTCGCAATATGGCCGCCCGAATTTGTCCAACTCGCGGGGTTTGATCGCCACCCCCAGCAGCTCCTGCACGCGCAACACAAAGGGCATCCGCGCAAGACCCGGATGGCGCAGGTACAAAGCCTCTGGCTCACCGTATTCCTCATCAGGCTCCTGGTACACAATGGGGAAGCGGTACATTCGGCTTGGTGCGGGTACCTCGTCCGGATTCGTAAGGCCCCTATTGAGGTTCAGCAGGAAGTCGTTTGCCTCCAGCCCTGCCGCGATGATGCGGTCGGCAATGGGTGTTGGCGTCCGCACTGAAACTGGCGGGGCTATAAAATCGAAAGCGAGCTGGGGAACGGCGTTCACATCCTTAGTCTCCGTTGGTTGGGGTTTCTGGCTGGCCTAGCGCCTGATTCAGGCTGGCGAGGTCGCGCCGGTAGATCTCCATGGCCCACGGCTTGCCGCGGTTACGGCTGAGAGCACCTAAGATGTAGGTGCGACCGATTTCCACGGCTGCCTCAAGGCGGCTGATTCGTCCTTCGCTTCCTTCTGGTTGAGCGGTGGGCGCAGGGTCCCCACCGCTACCCACTGGCCGCTGGGGGCACTCACGATGGCCGGGGCGAGGCGCAACGGAAGGAGTGGGGAGCCCGACAGGGCTCCGGCCAGCCTCTCCGGTTGATGCCACCCGCACTTCCCCGCCGGGGCCGCCGTTGATCCGGGAGGCCACCCAAGCCAAAGCCTCGGCCTTAAGATGCTCCGGCACTCGAACTAAGACGGTCTTGCACCCCCACTTGCCTGACCCGTGCTTGCGCCCGGCTCCCGGCCTCGCTCCGCCTTTCATGCATTGTCCCCTCCCTTATCACCCGGGCGCGCAAGCGACCGGCCCAACCATCTTTTACGCTGGGCCGTAAGGCCCAACTCCCGCTTTCTCTCCGATAGCCAATTCCCTTTCTCAGACGGGCATACCGGCTGCGCGGGCTTAGGAATTGCAGGTACTCGCGCTCTGCACTTTCTCGCCACCGCCGGTGACGGCGGCGGGGCCAAAGGCTCCCCGTTCAAAACCAAGAGGTGGAAAAGAGGAGGGGGAGCTTTGGGCATACCTAGAGGGCTTCCCTTACTCTCTCGCGCAAGGAAAAGAACCTGTCAGCCCTATCTTTTGAATCCTCGTTCACATTTTCAATGAACCACCATAGATCCTTAATCAGCGAGTGAGTGTCACCAGTGAGTGAAGGCGCATTCAGTGATGCGCGAACATCAGCTTCGACCTCCTGCATAACGCTTGAAACTGCATTAAGAATATCGGTCTGGCTGCTGGGCATATAGTTTTTGAGAGAGGTTCCTTTTGCCCTCAGAATACGCTCGGCATAAACCGCCACTTTTGTTGCGCTCATGTTCTGTCTTTCGTTGTCCTTTAATATGATTAAAAACCTATTAAACGTCAATTAAAAAACTCAGCCTAGTGAGAAAATGAAAGCCCTATTGACCCGGTGAAAATTCCCGGGCCTTATAGGCTTCCTCATACCTTTTACGGAGTGGCCCATGGCCGCTAAATCTCAGGAACCTGACTACGCGGCCGACGTGGTGGAAAACTTCCGCCAACTGGAGTTTGAGCAGCAGGTATCTACCCTCCACGTCCTTCAGCGCATCATCGAGGAAGGTGCCGCCCAGCGGCGCAAGGAACTCATGGACCAGCTCGCCCAGCTGGACGCGCTGACCGGTCGGCCGGAACCTGCGCTCCAAACTAAGCAGGCAGGAGAAGGCCGTACCGGCAAGCCCGCGCCGCCTAAGTACGAATCGAAGAAAGAGCCGGGAGTTACTTGGTCTGGCCGTGGTGCCGATCCGAAGTGGCTCCGGGCCGAGATGGAAGAAAGCGGCCTCCCGAAAGAGGCATACCTGATCCAGCAGGCGGCAGAATGACGAAAGGCCCGGGAAACCCCGGGCCTCTTTCATTTGCAGATACGAAACTCGTTGACCTTGATGCACCGCTGCACCGGCGGTTTGGGTTTCGGGGGCGGCAGAGTCACCGGCGCGGGCTCCTGCACGTACCGCACCGGCGGCGGGGGCGGCGGCAACGGCTCCGGTACCGTGATGGGGATGGGGCGCACCGGCCTGGGCTCGTCCGTCTTCATCAGCAGCTTCTGGATAGGCTCGGGGATGTGCAGCTCGCACCCCCTGGCGGAGAACGCCACCGCACCGGCGGCAACGATGCCGCACAAGGCGGCGGCAAACAGCGGGTGATGGATAGCGGCGCGGGCGCGCTCGCGGATGCTGGGTCTCTCCTCGATGGGAACGGCGGCGGCGGCCGGGCCGGGCGGCGGGGTGGCTGTGGCAGGCTTGGTGGGGGTCATGGGTCCTCCTGCGGTTGGCGGGAGGATTGGGCCATGCCCTCGGGCCCGGCGGCAGCTTGCGTGTCGGGGCATATCAGGGCGGGAACGGGCAATGTGACCGCGCAAGGCGTCGGTCCGATGGCAGCCAGACTTCCCGGACCGGGCGGCGGGTCAAGGCCGGAGAGCGGCAGCGTGCCTTGAGGCGCTGAAGGGGCAGGGGTACCCCACCAACAAAAGAAACCCCGGCGCATCACTGCGGCGGGGTCTCCCACATGGACCGTAACGTGGTGCCTCACGAGATAGGGATCACCTCCTTCCTAAAAGCGGATGGCCTGCTGGCGCATCACGCGGCTGTAGTGCTGCTCCCACAACATCTTCCATGCCTCCTCGTAAGAGAGATGCTTGGTGACCTCGCCGGGGGCGTGGAGACGCGCCCGGTAGGGGTAGGCGGGCTCGACCTCCAGCCAGAATGTCAAACGGCATCGGAACGGGACCCCTGATCGGCGTCCAATCGGGCCCCCTTGTTGAGCATGCGCGACGCCCCTGCTCAGCCCGGCGAAGCGGGTCGGGGTGGCGCAGCCGGGCTGAGCAGGGGGCCAGGATGAGCCGCGCACAGGCCGCCCTCACGCCCGGTTCTTGAAGCGCCAGCTCTCGTTGCCGGTCTCGACGATCTCGCAGTGGTGGGTCATTCGGACACAGTTCATGTCCAGGTCGCTGCCGCAGAACTTGGCATGACGCTGTTTGCTGGCTGCGGCCATCAGGGTGCGCCCGCTGCCGCAGGCTGGATCGTTCACCCTTGCCCCGGGCTCGATGGGGCCGGTGATCTCGGCCATGAGCGTGCAAAGATGCTCGGGCGTGAAAAACTGGCCTTTCTCGCCCTTGGTCACTCGGTCCTGAAAGATATGGCCAAGATAGTCCCGGAACTCGCCCCGCCGGTCAGCCTCCTTCATAGCGTAGAGCCAGCCCCCAAGGGCTGAGGAGAACAGGTCCGCGTTGCGGTCGCCGCTCCGGCGGTTGTCGAGGTAGGGGCGTAGCGTCTCCAGATACAGCTCCTCCTGCTTCCCGCCGGTGAAGGCGCAGCAGGACATGGTGAGCCAGTCCGCAAAGACGCGGGAGAACGGGTGCCCCCGGGCCGCAATCTGATCCAGCGGTTTCAGGATGTGATGGGCGTCCGGATACATCGGCGGCCTCGGGGACTGGCCGCAGGGTCGCCGGTGAGCCCCGGGCCGTCAGGACGGCAGGCCGGGGCAGATGGGGGCAGAGGAATAGCCCCTTGCGGGGCTACTCGATCACGATTTCATCCGGCCGGTAGTGGCCGGAGCCGACCAGGACGGCGGTGGCCTCCTTGATGGCCTGGGCGCGGGTGCGTCGGCCGTCACGCCCGCGCACAAAGCCCTGTGTCAGGCCGATGCAGCAGGTTTCCCCGTAGATGCTCCACCGGTGGCCGTTCTGACCGGCCCCGTAGTAGTAGCCCTCGCGGGTGTAGCCCTGCCGGTCCACCCTTATCAGGGTCACAAAGACCTTCACCGGCACATAGTCGTCGGTTTCCATGGAAAAAGCTCCGGTGTGAGATAACCACCAAGCCTTTGCCAGTAGCTTACCTTTGTCCAGAAAAAGTATTTGCGTAAGGGCCGAGATTACCTTCTGCATTAACCGACCATCGTTAAGCGGATTGGGAGGGCCTATCTCCCCAAGCCAGCTCAACAGGGGTTATGATCGGTATTGGCGGCACGACGCCACTCTCAAGGATTTCCATGATCCTCGCATGGGCTTGCTCTGAGGCCGGAGATTTCTCATCGTGTGAACCGAGCGATACGATCATGGTATCCATCAAAATTCTTAGTCCCCAGTGCAGTGCAAATGGAGCCCAGTAGCTGGTGAAATTCTTGGACGCTATGTGCATCTCCTTGTGAGTGCCCCAGGCCCGGCGCATCAGTTCGTTAGGTGAAAAATGCACAAATTTCGACGTGGCCTCATATATGAAATCGTATTCCGCCTTTCTCCCAACCTGCTGAGCAATATGAGAGACCGTCGGCTTCACAGAATTCTGTCGCCATCCGAGCTTATTGCCTAGCGATTTTAGAGTTGCGCTAGCTTCGCTGCTAGCCGCCAGGAAGTGCTTCACAAATTTCATCGTGAAGCCAACCGCCTTCATCCCGTCTCGTCCGATGTAGTCGAGCTGCACTTGCATAGCTTCTCTGGCATTCTCGCGTGCCATGTTCACAATCAGCTTGGCCGCGACATCGGGGTGTTTGGCCAGGTATTCCAGCCACAGCATCTCTTCGTATGCCGGACGTAGTAAGCATACACCGAACGCACCGTGCCCTGTTTCACAAAGAGTCAGGATAGCATTTAACCCCTCCCTCTGCCGGACTACGGCAGCGCGTCTGACAATCTGATACAGCTCTTCATCGGACCCTTTAGCAAAGGGCATCCGACTGATGTCGCCAATAACAGTGTCGATGAGTCCCATCATCTCCCGGATCAGCTTTACACGCTCATCCAACGGCATTGAGTCTGGTTCTGTGCTCATAGTGCCCGCACACGTGACGAACAGAAGCAATAAACTATTTGACATGAACCCAAGCTGCAAGCTGAATAGCTGCGGGCGGGTCGCCCTCAGCGCCCGCCTGGCTAAACATTAGCTGAGGGAGCCACAAAAGAAAGCTGAGGCCGTGCATGAACATGCCCGCGTAAAAGAACGCCCAATCTTATTTTCTGGACCTATGGTCCGCGCCATCCTTGAGGGGCGCAAAACCCAAACCCGGCGGACGCTCAAGGTCCAGCCGCGCGGCCACCATTGGGAGTTTCTGCAAAGCTATCAGCTACGTTGTCGGCTCTTTGGCACTGGGAATGGCCTATGTGCCCGCTTTTCCCATCACATTAAGGAAAATCCGCTTGAGGACTGCGTTCAGTGGGTCCGCTGCCCCTACGGCCAGCCGGGTGACCGGCTTTGGGTGCGGGAGACGTGGCAGGTAGTCCGCGAAACCACCGATTATGAGACCGGCGGAGAGTCGGACATCTATGATTGGCCCGGAACACTGGAAGAAGCTCGCCAGCACCTAAACGGTGACGCTCGTTTCAGCACTAAATCAGGGCTGTATTACGCCGCTGATGGCGAAGACGTGAACCCATGCAATTTCTACGATCTAATTGGCTTGAAGGGAGAGGTTTTAGCTGAGCGCGAGATGCGTTGGCGGTCGTCCATCCACATGCCCCGGTGGGCCAGCCGCATCCTGCTGGAGATTGTCAGCGTGCGGGTGGAGCGGCTGCAGGACATCAGCAAAGACGACATCAAGGCCGAAGGAGGATGCCAGCGTGAGATGATGGCGTTCGGCCCCAATCCTGCCGAGGCGTTTCCAAAATTTTGGGACAGCATAAATGGCGCCGGAAGCTGGGACGCGTCGCCATGGGTCTGGGTCGTTGAGTTCAAGCGGGTGGAGGCATAGCCATGTCTCTACCCTACGAAAATGCCACAAGCGGCGCCTCTGCCCGCGCTGAAGCCACGAAGATCCTGCGCCGGTTCGGCTGTGATCAAATCGGCTTCATGGATGATTTCGCCACCCACACCATTATGCTCCAGTTCCGCTGGCGCGGGCACCCGGTGGAGTTCCGGGTATCGGCCGGTGGGTGGGCGGCGCTCTACCTCAAGGCCAACCCCTGGAATAGCCGCCGCCGCGGTACTGCTGCCCAGTGGGAGCGCGCGGCGCTGGAAAAGGGCCTGCTGGCGGCGGACAGCATCATCCGCGACTGGGTGAAGGGAAACGTCACGGCTGTTGAGTCCGGCGCGCTGTCGTTTGGGCACGTCTTTGCGGCCTACCTCCTCGATGGCAACGGCAGGCCGCTGATCGGCGCTGAGGCCGTCAAGCTGTTGGAGGACCGGTCATGACCACGGCATCCCCCAATCGCCTGCGTAAGGCACCCTCGCGGTTCACCACGGTGCCCAACGCGCTCCTGCGCGACGCTGAGCTGTCTCTGAAGGCCAAGGGCCTCTACTGCCTCATGTACTCCAAGCCGGATGACTGGACATTTTATGAGTCCGCTTTGGTGAAGGAAAGTAAGGATCAAAAGGACGCTGTTAGGGCTGGCTTGCAGGAGCTTCTGGACCGCGGATGGCTCAAGCGCGAGCGTTCCAAAACTGAAACAGGCCAGTTTGCGGCTTATGAATATGAAATCTGTACCGAATCAAACCAGAGCGGATTGTCCGCTCCGGCAAAACCGCCGCGGGAAAACCGCAGCGGAAAACCCGCCTCTAGTAATACTGAAAAAGAAAATACTGAAACAGATACCCCCTTACCCCCTACGGGCGTTTCGGGGGTGTTTGGAATGATGATTCTCAATTCATGGAATTGCTGAGCGCATACGCGCTCCTAAACCCTGACCGGGCTGACGCTCGCAAGGCATGGGATGTATGGGTAGCCAAGGGTCTCAAGCCGTCCTTCGGGCTCATCATACGGGCGCTGCCCTCGTTCGCCCAGCGGCCCGGCTGGCGGAAAGAGGATCGGCGCTACGTCCCTGCCCTCAGCAAGTGGCTGAGGAATGAGGAGTGGCGAAAAGTTGCGCTAAGTATCCCGACCTCCGACGAGGCTAGGAATCGCCGGGCAGTTATAAAGGCAGGCCTTGATGCATACGCTCGAATACAAACCGACGAACGTCGGGGGAAAACGCCTTCCCCCAACGATATTATTGCAGTTAAAAGATGGAAAGAATTATAAATTAAGCATATTTGCTAGATTACATCTTACTTGCACACTACCTTCTCGCGTTCTCTAACCATGTTTTTTATTAATACCCAAGCATTTCTTACTTTGAACTCAGCAATTCGAAGAGGTTCATTCAGCCGCGTTAGATCGCTGATCTCAGGAACCTTAGTATCACTGCGTAGGGTTCGCATCAGATATTGAAGGTTCTCCAATGCGTTCCGTAGCGTTACTGCTTCCGATAATGTAATAGAAGCAACATTTGCGGGCTTATACTGAGATTGCACAGCAGACATTAGCCGCTCAGAAGAAATAATTTCAAGTATATAAAGCGTTGCAGCTTCAAAAAAACGACCTTGATTGTCGCGAAGCCGCAATAAATTCTTCTTAGATGGATTTTGACTATAATCTTTTATAGCTTTTAGAAGACCTTCGTCTCCTACGTCGCCATACGGCTCGCCGTCTAGGGAGTCTATACTGAGAGCGAGACGATAAAGTCTTGTTTCCAGATCTAATAATTTATTGACAGGAAACAGGCAAAGCTCACTTTGCGGGCTTTCTCGGGTAGAAAAATATCCAAATATATAGCTTGCGTTATCACCAATCGCCTTGATTACCGTCTGAGCAACTTCGAACCAAGCGCTGACCTGCGCTGTAGCTATGCCCGGGGAATGATTCAGTGCAACGAAACTTGCGCCGGTCATTAACAAAGAACGGCGGCTCATCAGGGGATAGTTTATTCTTTCAGACATGCGTTTGTTACACCTAGTGTCAGCCGATGCGATAGAGAACAGCTAGCTATCGTTTATTGAAGGATTCGGGTGCAGTCGCAGATACCTCCACTGGCTTGCCTCTCGAGCCCCATTCTCATAGGCCAATCATCAGTGATTTCGGAGATAGCACAGTCGAGTTAGTAGGCGAAGGGGGAGTTTGGCACGATTCCCAATCTCGCAAGCCTCGAACAGAGTTAATGTTCAGAGAAAATCATGATCGACGAGATGATGCGCAAAATGACTAACGACAGGCGTAACAGCCAAAAACATCACTATATGCCAGTATTTTATCTCAAGCAATGGCTGAACAAGGATGGTCAGATCTGCGAGTACAAACGTCTGGCG
The DNA here is from genome assembly GCF_016804325.1 of Methylobacterium aquaticum. Lineage (NCBI taxonomy): Bacteria > Pseudomonadati > Pseudomonadota > Alphaproteobacteria > Hyphomicrobiales > Methylobacteriaceae > Methylobacterium > Methylobacterium aquaticum. Next base: position 6,246,842 of record NZ_CP043627.1, on the reverse strand, counting down.
AACGGAGCGGTCAAGCCACGCCGAACACATCCTTCCGGCACGGGATACGTCCGGGGGCTTTATGATTTCGTTGGGCTTGAGGACCCGGAACTTCGGGAGGCGTTCGAGAGGGAGTTTCTGAAGCCAGTGGACACCCGCGCCGCTGAGTTGCTGCAGGATATCAACGCGGGTCGCAGAGCAATGAACAACCCTGAAAAGCGCTCTGCCTGGACGCGTTTCTTGCTCTCGCTGCTCATGCGGATGCCCGAGGACATCAAGTTGCACAAGGAGAGATATATCCAAAATTGGTTGAAACCGAATCCTGATCGACGCAAGTATTACAAAAGCCGCGTGTGGCGGCCAGGCATGCCACAGCGGCTTGACGATGTACTCGCAGCCATGGATCTACAATCGATCGAGCATCGCGCGCTTGATGCCTTGATACCTCTTATCAATAATCCACGTATAGGCGAGGTCGTCATTAGTCTCCACTGGGGCAGCCTGACTCTGCCAGTCGGAGCGCCAGCTCTCCTTACCTCTGATCGCCCGATTCTACTCTCCGACGGCCTGGAAGATCCGAACTCTCATATCATTCTGCCAATCGGCCCAAAACAAATATTCTATGCGGTTAAGGATAAAGGTGTTGTCAACTTCATGATGGTAAAACCGCCAACTGAATTGGCACACATCGTGAACATGGCGGTGGTTTCTCAGGCCGTGAACTATGTTTACGGCCAGTGGGACGTACAGCTCCCCTTTGTGCAGCAATATATGGGCACGAACCAGCGCCCATCACTCATTGAACGTATGCAGCAGTACGGCTCGACGCAGGAAGCAATGGAAGATCTAAGGAGGAAAGCTCGCCGCCGAGGTGTTCGTTTGCCCGCAAGGGCCGGCTGACGTTGGCGAAAGAAGGGCCGCCTTCAATGGCCTTACACTATCTACCACCTCTTCTCCAGCCACCTTTCCCCTGATTAAGGGGACGGCTGAGATATTTCCAGTTCGCCTGTATCTGGTCCTCACGATGGAAGCGTCCGATAGGGTAAGGAGGGGCAATGCTGGAAACTGTGCCCAACATCTTCACCCTCTGGCTGAAAACATTAGGATCAATTCCGGCCTGTGAAGCTAGCTTGCACTGCCGAACCCTCCAGTGCCCGCGCATGAAGATCCGGTCCTCAGATGGAGACACATTGTCGAGCGTGGGCGGGCCATCTTTAAGGTGCTTAGCTTTGGCAAAGGCCAATTCGACCGCTGTGAATGGTTTGTAGCCGTAGACGATGTGCTGTGGCATTAGCCCTCCCTCCGGACACGTAAAGCATTCTTCTCCTCATCCGGCGTAAGGGTGAAGCTGCAGGATAGCTTCTGCTCCATTTTCCATTTCCGTGTGCGTAGGTTGTGGAACTTGCGGCGCGCCTGCAGCCGAGAAAGCCCCTCAAGGCTCACGAGAAAGCTTTCTCCCGGTTTCAGTTGCTCAAATGGGTAAACCACAGGTCGGCCAGGCGGTCTCGGCTTCTGAGGCGGCGTTGGTCCCTCCATCACAATACCTATCATATATATGCTTTCTTTGCTCTCAGACTATCGGCCGAATAAAATTGAACGTCAATTAAAATACTATTTGACGTCAGTTTAAAACAAGCAGAGCATGACCCCATAACGAAAGGCAAGAAACCATGGAACGCTACAACATCTACATGAGCCGTCACCTGTTCAACATGACGGCCGCGGAGTCGGTTGAATACGCTTTGTGGAAAGCCGCCGCCTGGGCTGGTGGGGCGGTCGTTGTGGTTTCCATCGCCGTTGCCCTGGCAGCCTAGTTAACCCCCAAGAGAAAGTGAGGATATTGTTCAACAAACTTATGGCCACGGTATCATGGGCCCTGCGGGGGTTCCCGCTTAGCCAGGAACAGCAGGCGGATACCTACCGGCAAACCTGTGAAATTATATCTCTGAAAGCGTTGCTTGAAAGCGCGCGAGAGTCGGTTGTATGTGCGCCTTTCCCGTCGAAGCGGATGCCGATGGAAGACGCGGAAGCCAAGGCGTCCACCCGGCTCCCGTCCCCGCGCCACATGGACGCTCGCCAGCTTCTCGCGGACACCCGCCTGACCAAGACCAAGGAGCGTATCCTGCTCGTCGCGCTGATGACCGGCGGGAAATACAGTGAGGTGCGCATCCGGCGTCTGTTCATCAGTTACCTGCAGCCGGTGAAGCTCTCCCACTCCATCCAGAGCCGCGTGCGCACGATCCTGGCTCGCTCCGGCGTCTACCTGCAGGAAGAGCGGTTCGGCCCCCGCAACCGCCAGAAGCGCGTGTTCCTCACCCTGCGCCAAATCGCGTTCCTGAACGGCGAGGGATGAGAGGCCGCAAGATCTACCGTGCCCCGCCGCGCGCGCCGGACACGGACTGGGTGAGGGTCGCCGGTACCGTCATCCGCACCAGCGATGCGGCTGTTCTCTTCGAGCTGCGGCGGGACGTGATGAACGCCTACGCCAAGGTCGAGCAGAAATGGATTCCGCGGAGCCTGGTGCTGGATGGTGCAGCCGTGGTGGCCGGATCAGAAAGCCTTTCTGTCCGCCGCTGGTTTGCTGAAAAGAATGGCCTGCCCATCATAGGGCTGGCTCCAACTAACGAGAGTTAACTGTTTTGGTGAGCATATTTGATTCGGGTGACTTTTTCAGCACGCGGTGGCGGCGAGTGAACGCAGAGGTTGTAAGCGTTGACTTAAATCGCCAGCTCTCCTTGCTGAAGTGAGAACTAGTCCAATCTAGAGCTAAAGCGCTGTAAGGGGTGGGAAAATTGCCTGTACGAGTGCCGCAGGTCTGACACCTTTGAGAAGGTCGTGGAACGATTTGAGTCGTATCGCGGTTCATCAGCTGGATCGAAGCCGTATCGTTAACGGCTTGGTCTGCCGGAGTTCATGCGATGAACGGTTCGGAAGGCCCTTTCTCCCCCACTACTGTGATACCCCAATGGCCAATTCCGGAGCTACCAATCCTCGAAGATAGAAACTTTTTTATCCGAAACTGGAAAAAATGCGCCTGGGGCACGACCGGAGCCTTGGCGCTCGGTTCGTTCTACGTCATTCCGCCGATACCACCATGGCCTTATGGGGAAGGATCGCAATCGCCGGAGTTGCGGCGAAGAAGGTGATCGCGAAACCGCTTGTCTCAAAAAAAGTTAGTCAAAAGGGGTACAATGTCGAAAGGATTAGGGAGGCGTTGAGTAAGATACCACCGCCTAGTAAGGTGGAGATTGGAAGCGCCCAGGAATTCAAAAGTTCGGTGCGCAAGTTCCAGGAAGGTGCATATACGCCTTTGACTGAAGTCCGACTGATGGGCGATTTCGGTCAGAAGATCGCACCGACTTTTGGCGAAGCTTATAAATTGCTGTCTAGCCGCCTAAAAAGCCAACGCGACCGTATCATGCTATATGCTATGGCCGCGAACCGTGAAAACGCTGCCCGAGCGCGCGATAAAAACCAATCTGCGCTCACAGATAAGGACATAGTCGAACTAACCATTAAAGTTTTCGACGACAAAACCATAGGGGTTTTGGAAGATCACGCCTTCTATACTAAGCCGCTGGCCCACCAAGCGCTTGAGTGCTTGATGAACGGTGCCCATATTATCCACAACGATGGCAATGAGGTATTGCTGCGTTGGGGTGATTGGACGCCTTCCGATTTCAAGGTGTAAAGTAAGGCTTCTGAAAAGTTGCTGGCCCGGGATCTATCCCGGGCTTTTTACTGCGTGAGTAGTTAAGGTATGTTAAAAGGTTTCAACAGCAATGTTAAGACTCGAAAACTGAGACGCACTCCGCTCCAGCGCAAGACCCCGCTCAGGACCAAGACGCCCCTCAAGGCCACGTCTACCCTCCGGCGCACCCCGTTGAAGCGGAAGCCGGTGAAGCGGAAGGACGGCACTCAGGGCCGCCAGTACATGGCGTTGATGGTCCAGCTACCCTGCGCCGTTGCCAATGCCCACTGCGGGGGCCGTAGGACCGTCCACCACCGTTCTGGTGCCGGGATGGGTAAGCGGGCCTCTGATCTCGACACGATCTGTCTGTGCGAGCGGCACCACCTCTACGGGCCAGAGAGCATCGAGGAGATGGGCAGCAAGGTATGGGAGCGCCATCACGGCGTCGGTCAGGGCGATCTTATCCAGCATACACGCCAGGCAGTCATAAACATGATCCTTGCATATTCCCAGCAAGAGCGGGAACATCATGCCGAACTGCTGGTTCAACTCACAAGATAAGGAAGAAACGACAATGGAAAACCAACTGGAAAACCGTTCGGCTGCTGCGGACGCCTCTCGTTCCAACGAAAGCCAGGCCCGCGCGACGCAGGCTATTCGTGATGTGAAGCCGTCCAACCGTGTCACCACCACGGAAGGCCAGGAAACCGCCACCACTGAGGCCGAACGCGAGCAAGCAGTCACCGCCCTTTCCCATGACGCCCCCACCGTCGCCGGCACTGCTCCCGTGCCCGGTGAGCCCGTTCCTGACGACAAGGAAACCAAGCGCCAGCGGCATCTCGAAAACGCCCGCCAGAAGCGCGCTGTGGCTGCGAACGCCTCCGGTCCCGATCAGCAGAAACTGCTGGCTGAGGCTTAAGCTGAAGAAGACGAAGCCAACAAGCTCTAAGTCCGTCAGGATTGTCCCACCCGGCTCCGGCCGGGTTTTTATTTGACAGCTGTCCCACTATGGCGAAGCATGGGGTAGACCGATAATGCAAACAAAAGAAAGTCTCAGGGGTACGGTAACTTGTATCAGGATTCCATTGTTGACTGTTGAATCCCCCTCGCGGGGGATTTTTGTTAGCCGTGCAGCAATGGGAAAGCTATCAGGCCAAGGCAGGCGACCACAAAGAGCGGAACAGCAATCCTGAAAGACAGGGGCAGCGTGTCCTTCCACGTGAATGACCGTTGCTCATTGATCCAGTCCCGCTCCTGTTGAGCAAAGAATTTATAGTGCGCGTACCAATCGCTGAACAGGATCTGTTTGCTGATAGAGACGGCATAAAATTCTGTTTCTAATCGTTTCAGCTCCTTATGGCTGTCTTGAACATCATTTCCAGCTTGCACAGAATGATAAAGATCGCGGAGCTGATTATATATTTGAGTCAGTTTTCTCCCAGCTTCGTCATATTTCTTGGCCTTATACGGATTGATGTAGATTGTGCAGAGTCCGAGAACGGCCAAGCACGCTGAAGGCAGCTTTGCAGACAGCGGTTCCCACACCAAAGCGAAGATACCAACGGCGCTGGATATGAATCCTATCCAACCTGGCACCTTTTCAACGATGTCAAAGGTGGCAAAGTGCTTTTTTGCACCAAAGCCGACGTTGTAGCCCGTCGTGGCTATGGATCTGAGCAGACCAGCTTTATCCACTTTATTCCCTCGTGGTGCTAATGGGAACGCGAACACGGTCCGTTGCGACGACTACACCATCCTTGACCGCGTAGCACTCGACAATATGGTCGCCTTTGAAATCGGTCGTTTCCTTGCGTTCAAGGTGTCCGTCATCCTCCACAATCTGACCGCGAATGATATTGCGTTTCACGGCGATTGGCCCCCTGTTCAGCACCTTCCAGTAAAGATCAAAAGGCGCAGGAACGTCGGTGCTTTTCACGAAGAACTTGAGGTTTTTGCTGGCTAGCAGAGGGCTTCTTGAAGCGAGTAGAGACCTTAGGAATGAAGGTCGGAACCCATTCTGGGTAACTTCGCAGTCCAGCTCGATGTCGTACCGAATGTCCACAGGGAAGCGATCCTCCACGAACTGCTCGGTATTGCGGGCGGCGTAACCGTCTGTTTTGACCATGGCCTCTACAAGCTGCGCCGCAGGGCGGGGTGGGAAATTACGACCATACACACGTCGCCAGCGGTCGTTGCGATACTCCTCTTTCTCTGCCTCAATAGCCGAAACGCAAAGCTCATAGGCGCGCTGAGCCTTTTTCCTAAAATCCTTTTTTACACGCACGCGCTGGCCGCTACCAAGGGCCGCATAGAACTCCTGCTTAGGCTGGTCAGCTAGGAATTTGAAAAAGTCACGGCTCATCCAGTCGTAAAATAGGTAGCTCTTACTGTCATAGCTCTCGGTTTGCTTGAAAAAATTATAAGCTAAAGTGTCGATTAGTAGTCCGCCCATGGCCAGGCCGTGCTTGTTCTTCCAAGCACGAGCCATGCGACACAATCGCCTTAGATTTTTATTCTTCTGCGTATCAAACTCAGCCATCGCTTCAATTTCTTCGCGCGGCTTCGTCACCTTCCAGCTGCCACCAGCGTAGCTATCCGGATAGTAAAAAGATCCATCATCGCGCTCGAAAGCAGGTTGGACTTCGATGTGGAAATCTTTGTAGAGGACTCGAACAACTAATCGATCGACCTTCACTGTGGTAGCGGGGTAACGGGCGCTGATAGCATCAGCCGTATGTTTCAACAGTGTGTACTGCCCGCTTGTCTTGTAGTCTTCCCATAGGCGAGCTGGCATGATATATATCATGTCCAAGTCGGAAATGCCTTTTATAGCCGTCCACCGGCCATAAGAGCCAACCTGAAGGCTATTGGCGAACTTAGACTCCGTATCTCTATATCTTTTATTGAGAGCTGCAGTTATTTCTCCATAGCGCAGTGAGATTGTCTCTGCGTTATTGACTTTTATATTGCCTAGAAAGGTCTTGAAGGCGTCAGCAATGCTCATTGTCAGCCTAGCCGCACTGGAGACCGGAAGGGGATGGGCGGATGAGTTAGATAAGGTGGTGATTGGCCGCGTGAGATGCCACCGAGACCAGGGTCGTAAATATACGAATCCTGTTGATAAAGTGCCCGCCTACCATCTTCCGTCATTGCTCACGACGGCATAGATCATTGTAAATCTTGCGAGAATCCCGCTGCTGCCTTACCCTTCACAGGGTGAAGGTCACGATCACCAACAATGCCACGAAGGTTGCCGCTGACCTCGATGCGGCGGCTCGTCGGCAGATCCCCTTTGCCACTGCCGTGACGCTTACCCGTGTTTCTCAGGACGCCAAGGCCGAGCTGCGCAGCGGCCTGCGTGGCTACTTCACCATCCGTAGTGGCTGGGTGAGCCGTGGGATCGTTCATGAGCCAGCCCGGAAGAGCACATGGCCCATCGCTGCCGTCGTCGCCACCAGGGATGGCTTCATGGCCCGCCAGGCCGAGGGAGGGCTTAAGCGGGCTGCGACCGGCAAGAAGCTGGGCCTGCCTGTAGACGTGCGCTCGCCTCTGTCCATGCTCACACCCCGCTCCAAGTGGCCGGGTGCACTGCTTCGCCGCAAGCGGCAGGCCTATTTTCTGATGAACGTGAAGAAGGGTAAGCTCGCCGGTCGCCAGGCTGTGTTCCGTCGCACCGGGCCAGGTAAGACGGGGCTTTCGCTGCAGTATGTGCTGCGGGATAGTATCAAGGTGAAAGGGCTATGGCCCTTCCATCAAATTGTTGAGGCCACCGTGGCCCGTACCTATGATTGGCGGTTTGGCCAGGAGCTGGCCAAGGCGTTAGCCACTAAGAGGTAAGGCCCGCTTACATTGTAGAAAGCTTCTGCCTCAAAGCCTCCAACTCCTGCTTAAAAGACGCCAATTGCTCGAATCGCAGGGGAGAGTCGATAAGTTCAATAAGGTTGAACTTAATCATAATCTCACTTTTAACACCGCGGCTCTTATCGAATAGCACTGCCCGATAGTCAGTGCCTTGGGTGCCTGTGCTTAGATAGTCCCCTTCATGGGTTACGCGGACGATCTCTTTACGTTGGCGGTCAATACCATAATAGACATGAGCCATTGTGCGCCTCTGTGGCTTATTTTTACGGTGGTGGGTGATAGATGGTGAGCCTAGATATGAAAGTCAAACAGGGGGCGTTTGGGTCCTTCTGGGGCGAAATCCTATGCGGGTGCCGCGCGGCGCGAAACATCGCCAGCGACAGCCATTTTAGGGGTTTGTAATTCTAAAATTGCAACTTACAAACTTGCAATTTGAAAGGCAGTTTAAAAGGGCCCTAGGATAGTCTGGGAGCCAAAAAGACCATTGCAAAAGCCCCCGTGAAACATTCCGAAAAGCCAGTTTCAGTTTTGCAAGCTGCAAGGGAGATTGGTCGAAGCCATACCGCGGTTCAAAATGCCATCATCGCCGGTCGGCTGACGAAATGCGTTGTCAAGGATCAGGCTGGCAAGCCCAAGATCCTCCTCTCCCTGCTGCGGGACGAATGGGCTACCTTTACCGATAAGACGGGGACCATGGATGGCCTCCGGGGCGGGAGGCCATCCAAGAAGGCAAAGCCCGGTCCGACTGAACCGCCCGTTATACGTATCGCTCCGCCGGAGTCGTTGCCGCCTGCGCGGCCATTCCGCGAGGAAATGCCGGACCACACGCCGCCGGACGCCTCGGGCCGGGTGCTCTATGACCAGAACGGCCAGGCCATCATGGGTTTCCAGGCCAGCCGGGCACTGGAAGGCCACTACGATGTGCAGCTGAAGGAGCTGAAGTACCGCCTGTGATTAGGCGTGGAATAAGGACCCCGTTTCCGGGGTGATCGGCGTCCAAACGGGACCCCCAGGATACTTCATCCAGACTGCCTCCCGCATTCGGAACGGGAGGCTCGCGGAGGATGTTGGTCGTGGAGACGGTCGCGAAGATCCGCCGCGCGTACTTCGTGCAGCATAAGCCGATCAAGCAGATCTGCCGGGAGCTGAAGCTCTCCCGCAAGGTCGTCAGGAAGGTGATCCGCTCGGAGGCAACTGCCTTCCGCTACACCCGCAGCGTCCAGCCTGCACCCAAGCTCGGGCCCTGGCGCGACGAGCTCGACCGGATGCTGGCGGCCAATACGGGGAAGCCGGCGCGGGAGCGGCTGACGCTGACCCGTATCTTCGAGGCGCTGCGGGGGCTCGGCTACGAGGGCGGCTATGATGCCGTCCGCCGCTACGCCAAGACGTGGAAGCGCCAGCAGGCCAGCGTGACGGCTCCCGCCTTCGTGCCACTCGCCTTCGCCCCGGGTGAGGCCTACCAGTTCGACTGGAGCCACGAGATCGTGCTGATCGCCGGCGTCACCACGACGGTCAAGGTCGCCCACGTCCGGCTCTGCCACTCGCGCATGCTGTTCGTGCGGGCCTATCCGCGCGAGAGCCAGGAGATGGTCTTCGACGCCCACGACCGGGCGTTCGCCTTCTTCCGCGGCACCTGCCAGCGGGGCATCTACGACAACATGAAGACCGCGGTCGAGACGATCTTCGTCGGGCGCGAGCGCGCCTACAACCGCCGCTTCCTGCAGATGTGCTCGCACTACCTCGTCGAGCCCGTGGCCTGCACGCCCGCGTCAGGCTGGGAGAAGGGGCAGGTCGAGAACCAGGTCGGGCTGGTGCGCGAGCGCCTGTTCACCCCGCGCGTCCGGGTGAGAAGCTACGACGAGCTCAACGCCCTGCTGCTCGACGGGGTCGTCGCCTACGCCAAGGCCCACCCGCATCCCGAGCAGCGCGAACTGACGATCTGGCAGGCCTTCGAAGCCGAACGGGGAGCCCTGGTCCCCTACGCCGGACGCTTCGACGGCTTCCACGCCGTCCCGGCGGCCGTGTCCTCGACCTGCCTGGTGCGCTTCGACAACAACAAGTACTCGGTCATGGCCTCGGCCATCGGTCGCCCGGTCGAGGTGCGCGCCTATGCCGAGCGCATCGAGATCCGCCAGGACGGACGCGTCGTCGCCGAGCACCCGCGGGCCTTCGGACGCGGCCAGACGGTGTTCGACCCCTGGCACTACGTCCCCGTGCTCGCCCGCAAGCCCGGCGCGCTGCGCAACGGCGCACCGTTCAAGGACTGGGTCCTGCCCGCCGCCCTCGAACGGATCCGCCGCAAGCTCGCCGGCAGCGCCGACGGCGACCGCCAGATGGTCGAGATCCTCACCGCCGTGCTCGGCGACGGCCTCTCCGCGGTCGAAGCGGCCAGCGCCGAGGCACTGCGCGAGGGCGTGCACTCGGCCGACGTGGTGCTCAACATCCTGGCCCGCCAGCGGGAGCCGCCCGCGCCCGTCTCGCTGCTGACGCCCGAGAGCCTGCGGCTGCGCCACGAGCCGGTCGCCGACTGTGCCCGCTACGACAGCCTGAGGAGAGCCCCATGATGGAACGTCAGCAGATCCTCGCCACCATGGGCGAGCTGAAGCTGTTCGGGATGAAGGCGGCCTACGACGAGATCATCAAGGTCGCCCTCAAGCGCAGCCACGAACCGCAGCAGATCGTCGGCGACCTGTTGCAGGCCGAGATCAGCGAGAAGCAGGCGCGCTCGATCCGCTACCAGATGACGATTGCCAAGCTGCCCCTGGCCAAGGACCTCGCCGAGTTCGCCTTTGCCGGGACGCCGATCAACGAAGGTCTGGTGCGCGACCTCTGCGGCGGCGAGTTCCTGGCCCACCAGCGCAACGTCGTGCTGGTGGGCGGCACCGGCACGGGCAAGACGCACCTGGCCATCGCGGTCGCCCGGTCGTGCATCCGGGACGGGGCGCGGGCCCGGTTCTACAACGTGGTCGACCTCGTCAACCGGCTCGAGGCCGAGGCGCGAGCCGGCCGGCAGGGCCGCATCGCCGACCACCTCGCCCGGCCCGACCTGGTGGTGCTGGACGAACTCGGCTACCTGCCGTTCGCGCAGTCGGGCGGTCAGCTGCTGTTCCACCTGATCAGCCGGCTCTACGAGACCACCTCGATCGTGGTGACGACCAACCTGGCGTTCGGGGAGTGGCCGAGCGTGTTTGCCGGCGACGCCAAGATGACGACGGCACTGCTCGATCGGCTGACCCACCACTGCGAGATCGTCGAGACCGGCAACGAGAGCTGGCGCTTCAAGAACCGGGCGTGAGGGCGGCCTGTGCGCGGCTCATCCTGGCCCCCTGCTCAGCCCGGCTGCGCCACCCCGACCCGCTTCGCCGGGCTGAGCAGGGGCGTCGCGCATGCTCAACAAGGGGGCCCGATTGGACGCCGATCAGGGGTCCCGTTCCGATGCCGTTTGACATATTGGGTACACCCGACATGCGGGCGCTTCTGGACCGACCAGATCCGCTGCCGGCTCTGAGGCGCCGATTGCTGGCGATCCTGTCCAGGTTGATCGGGCGGGCGGACGTGACACCCTCGTCGTCATTCCGGGGCCGCGCCAGCGGAGCCCGGAATCCATATGTGGACGGCCCCTTCTCGCAAGCGGAAAATTCCGGCCAAGCTTTCGCGTTGCATCCATATGTCCGGCCTTGGTGCGGCCCTGGGGCCGCGGCCAAAATGGTGGTTCGCGACACGCTCTCCCATCAGAAACACGGCCTCGAACGGCCCCTGGATTCCACGGATTTTTCGCGCGTCACAGACAGCGTAGCCGACCACTCATCTTCTGCTTGCAAGCTCACGGGCGCCTCACCGGCTCCCAAACTCCTTCAATCCGCGCTGACCTCGCCTCGCCGACAATACTGCCAGGCCCTGCTATACTGCCAAGCCCTGCTCCCGATCAGATCCTACCCCCGATCAGGCCTGGGCCGGCGCAGCCCCGCCCACAGCAGCGCCGGCCCAGGCCGGGTCGTACGAGCCCCCGCTCACCAGAAGACGCCAGGCAATCCGCGCCAGCTTGTTGGCCAGCGCCACCGCCACCACCTTCATCGGCTTGCGTGCCAGAAGCCCCGTCAGCCAGCCTTTCAGCCCGCCGCTGCCCGGCTTGTGGTGACGCAACACCGCCATCGCGCCAGCCACCAGCACGCTGCGCAACTGCTCGTCACCCGCTCGCGTGATCCCGCCTAGCCGCTGGCGGCCCGCCGTCGAGTGGTCCTTGGGCGTCAGGCCCAGCCACGCCGCGAAGTCCCGGCCGCTGTCGAACGCCGCGGGATCGGGCGTCTTCATCACCAGCAACGCCGAGGCGACCGGACCCAGCCCCGGCACCTCGCTCAGCCGCTGGTAGGTCGTGTTCTCCCGCTGCCAGAGCTTGAGCTGGCGGTCAGCCTCTTGCACCCGCTCGTCAGCATCCTGGTACTCCTCCCATAGATCCGCAAACAGCGTGCGGGCCAGGTCCGGCACTGCCGGCTCCTTCGCGAAGCGCTCCGCCAGGTCCGCGAGATGGGCCAGACCCTGCGGGACCGTGAGCCCGAACTCGGCCGCGTAGCCGCGCAGGCTGTTGCTGATCTGGGTGCGCCGCTTCAGCCGCTGCTCGCGCAGGCCCGCCAGCATCTGCGCGGCCTGCTGCTCGGGCGTCTTGACCGGCACGTAACGCATCTGCGGCCGGCTGGCTGCCTCGCACAGGGCTGCCGCATCCCGGGCGTCGTTCTTGGAGCGCAGCACGTAGGGCTTGACCAATTGCGGAGCGATCAGCCGGACCGTGTGGCCCATCGCCCCCAGCGTGCGGGCCCAGTCGTGCGACGCCGCACAGGCCTCCAGCACCACCAGGCAGGCCGGCTGCTTCTCGAAGAACTCCTGCATCTTGGTCCGGGTCAGCTTCTGCTTCAGGACCACAGCCTCGGACGCATCGACGCCGTGCAGCTGAAAACTTCCCTTGGACGTATCCAGCCCAATGCGGGTAACCTCGGTCATGGACGGCCTCCTCGGATGAGATCCCAACGACCTCATTCTGGCACACTGATGCCGATCGGGGGGCCGTCCACACCATCAGAACCGCAGGTAGTTCAGGATCATGCGGAGGCTGTTCCGCCTCTTCCTGGACCACCTGCGGTTCTGGATTCCGGGCTCCGCTGGCGCGGCCCCGAAATGACGTGGCGGGTGGAAGGATCGTCGGGGAGCCGAAATCCCTCGGTCTTCACAGGCAGGACGGGCGATCGATTCCGACGACGGAACGAGCGTGATTCCGCTTCGCGATCACCCCCTAATTCACGAACGCCCGACTCCGGTTGTCCCGGTCCCGCACGGTCGTCAACGGCAGGCGGAAGACGCGGCGCTGGTGCTGGTCCTCGACCCGGAAGGCGCTGCGCGCCCAATCGCAGGACATCTCGCGGTCGTCGAGCAGGCCGGCCGCCAGCTTGGCCGCCACTTCCAGCGCGTCGGCCGTGCTCTGCAGCTCGACGCCGTCGGGGTCCATGATCAGGCGGTGGCCGGACTGGAAGTGGAAGTAGTAGACGGTCATCACGGGCTCGACGATGATTCGCCCGAATCTATGACACAGAAAGCCGGGGACGGCGATCCTCTCTCCGTCAAACCGGTATCCTCTATACCTCTTCAGGGATGCCGGCCCGCCCGCCGATGTCATATCTTGAAAGAATTCTCCTGAACGAAATCGCAGACTTTGCGTCACGAAACAGTCGGGCTTTCGTCTTGACCCAAAAAAGAAAGCCGCCCGAAGGCGGCTCTCTGACGTCGGCGTTGGATCCTGCGAGGGATCAGGCCCGCAGGCGGGTCCTGACCTCGCCGAGGCTGCGGCGAACCAGGTCTTGCGCGGCCTCGCCGCTGACCTTCTCGCGCAGGATGGTCTCGGAGACCCGCACGGCGGCTTCCGCGGCGGCGGCCCGCACGTCGGCGGCGGCCTGGGCCTCGGCCTGGGCGATCTTGGTCTCCGCCGCCTTGGTGCGGCGGGCGACGAACTCGTTCAGGCGGGCATGGCCCTCGGCCGCGGCGGCCTCGGCCTCGGCGCGGGCGTTGGCGACGATCTCGGCGGCCTCGCGCTCGGCGTCGGAGCGGCGGCGCTTGTAATCCGCCAGGACGACCTCGGCCTCCTCGCGCAGGCGCCGGGCCTCCTCGAGCTCCTTGCGCACGCGCTCGCCGCGCTTGTCGAGCCCGCCGATGATCTGGTCGAACAGACCCATCTTCCAGGCGATGCCGCAGAACACCACGAAGGCGACCGCGACCCAGAATTCCGCATCGAACAGCATGTCGGTGATCTCCTGCGGCTCAGTGCACGGTCTGGGCGGTGCGGTCGTAGGCCGCCTCGACGGCGCTCCGGTCCGGCGCCTGGCCGGTCAGGCGCTCGACGATCGCGGTCGCGGCGTCGGCCGCCACCTCGCGCACGCTGCCCATCGCGGTCGCGGTGCGGGTGCGGATCTGGGTCTCGGCCTCGGCCAGCTTGGTCGCCAGGTCGGCCTCGAGGGACTTGCGGCGGGTCTCGGCCTCGGAGGCGAGCTGCTCGCGGGTGGTCTGGGCGATACCCTTGGCCTTGTCCTGGGCGTCCTTGAGCGCACGCTCGTAGGTGTCGCGGGCGCCGTCGGCCTCGGCCTTGGCGCGGGCGGCCTGGTCGAGGTCGCCGGAGAGGCGGGCCTGCCGGTCGTGCAGGATGCCGGCGATCTGCGGCAGCGCGATCTTCGACATCAGGTAGTAGAGCAGGCCGAAGGCGAGCGCGAGCCAGAGGGTCTGCGCGACGAAGGTGCTGCTCTCGAACGGCGGGAAGCCGCCGCCATGCTCGGAGGCCGGCTCGTGAATCAGCCCCTCCTTGAGGGGGGCGGGTGCGTGTGGCTGCGCCATGGTGTCGTCCGGGTGTGGGGGAGACGAAGCGCTCCCGCCGAGCGCTCGGCCGGGCCGGCCGTCGCGCCGCCACGCCTTACGCAGGGCGGCGGCTGCACGAAGTGGTGACAGGGGACCTTAGTGTCCCTCACGAAACTCCCGTTCGCCCTCGTCGCGCTTCATGGCGGCGTCAGCGCAGCGGGAGTTTTGTGAGGTGCACTTAACGCACGCGCACCGGAGCCTTGGGTGAAGGCCCGGTGCGCGGGTGGACCACCTCTTCTCGGTAATCCTCGCCGGGATTAGACGGCGAACAGCAGCAGCAGCGCGACGAGCAGCGAGAAGATGCCGAGCGCCTCGGTCAGCGCGAAGCCGAGGAGCAGGTTGGCGCGCTGGCTGTCGGCCGCGGAGGGGTTGCGCAGGGCGCCGGCGAAGAACTGGCCGAACAGGTTGCCGAGGCCCATGGCGGCGCCCGCCATGCCGAGGCAGGCGAGGCCGGCGCCGATGTACTTCGCAGCAACGGGATCCATCTGATGCTCCTAAGGTCGTCTAGTCGTCTGGCGGGGTATCCGGCCGCGACACGGCGAACCGGGGTGGGAAGCTCTTTGGTGCGATCGCGGGCGGGGGAGGGGCCTCGATCCGAGGCCCCGGTCCCTCAGTGGCCCGGATGCAGGGCGTCGCTGAGGTAGATCGAGGTCAGCGTCGCGAAGACGTAGGCCTGCAGCACCGCGACCAGCATCTCCAGCGCCGTGACGGCGACCGAGAGGGCGAGGGGCAGGGGCGAGAGGATGCCCCAGACGCCGGCGGCGAGCAGGGCCGGGACGAAGCCCGCGAAGATCTTCAGCGCGATGTGGCCCGCCAGCATGTTGGCGAAGAGACGGACCGAGAGGCTGATCGGACGCGAGATGAACGACACGACCTCGATCACCACGATCAGCGGCTTGAGCCAGCCGGGCACGCCGGGGGGCACGAACAGGCCGAGGAAGTGGGTGCCGTGAGCCATGAAGCCGTAGATCACCACGGTGAGGATCACGACCAGCGCCAGCATGAAGGTGACGATGATGTGGCTGGTCACCGCGAAGGCGTAGGGGATCATCCCGAACAGGTTCAACAGCAGGATGAACATGAACAGGGAGAAGACCAGCGGCACGAAACGCTCGCTGCCGTGGCCGGCCGACTGGTGCACGGTCTGGCCGATGAACTCGTAGAACACCTCGGCCAGGGACTGCGCCCGGCCCGGCACCACCGCCCGGCTCTTGGTCGCCCAGATCGTCAGGAGCGCGATGAGCCCCACGGCCAGGAACATGTACAGCGCCGACTGGGTGAAGGCGATGTTCTGGTGGCCGATATGCCCGAACGAAACCAGCGGCTTCAGCTCGAACTGGTGGATCGGATCCATCTTGACGGCCATGCCGGTCCCGCCCCCTCGTGTATCGCTGCCGCGGGTCGTTCCCGCCGCGCTGCCAATCCGTGCAGGCGGATGCACGGCATCCACCGGATGATCAAGGCCCTGGCGGGCCTTTCTTCGTGTCCGCGGCCGGAAAAAATCCGGAAACGCGCATCACGTTGTAGATTCCGGCTCCGAAGCCCAGGACGAGCAGGACGATCAGGCCCCAGGGCTTGGTGCCGAGGAGTCGATCGCAGCCCCAGCCGAGAAGGCCGCCCGCCAGGACGCCCGCCACGAATTCCGTGGACAGCCGCATGGCGATGCCGAGGGACGAAGGCCCGCCGCTCCCTTGACGCGACGAAGGATCGGGAGACGCCGCGGGGCGCTTCCGGTCGATCTGCATCTCGAGACGCTTGAGCCTCGCGGAGAGGTCGTCGTCGGGGGAGGAGCCCTCACCGGTGCCATCCTTCCCCCGCGGGTCGTTGCCGTTCATGGCGAAACCTCGCGCGTGAAGAATGAAGGAGATCCGGTCCGGCTACCCCCGTCGAGCGGGCGCACCATAGTTTCGCCCACCTTGGGTGTCAAGGCACCCCGAAGCAAGTGTAAGTCATTGGACTTTCGGCGGATTTCGCGTCCCGCGCGGGGCCGCCGTCAAACCGCTTCGACCAGTTGCTCGGCGGTCGCGAGATCGACCGAGACGAGCTGCGACACCCCCGCTCGGCCATGGTCACGCCGAACAGGCGGTCCATCCGCGCCATGGTGATCGGGTTGTGGGTGATGACGATGAAGCGGGTGTCGGTGTCGCGCGCCATCGCCGCCAGGAGGTCGCAGTAGCGCTCCACGTTGGCGTCGTCGAGCGGCGCGTCGACCTCGTCGAGGACGCAGACCGGCGACGGGTTGGTGAGGAACACCGCGAAGATCAGCGCGGTCGCCGTCAGGGCCTGCTCGCCGCCTGAGAGCAGCGTCATGGTCTGGGGCTTCTTGCCCGGCGGCCGGGCCAGGATGTCGAGGCCCGCCTCCAGGGGATCGTCGGAATCGACCAGGGTCAGCTCGGCGGTGCCGCCGCCGAACAGGGTGGTGAACAGCCGCTCGAAATGGCCGTTCACCGCCGTGAAGGCGGCGAGCAGCCGTTCGCGGCCCTCGCGGTTGAGGCTCTGGATCGCGCCGCGCAGGCGCCGGATCGCCTCGATCAGCTCGTCGCGCTCGGCTCCCAGCTCGTCGCGGCGCCCTTCCGTCTCGCGCAATTCCTCCTCGGCCCGCAGGTTCACGGCGCCGAGCCGGTCGCGGTCGGCCCTGAGCGAAGCGGCCTTCGCCTCGACGGCGGCGATGTCCGGCAGGGGATCGCCGGGCGTCGCGCCGGCCAGTCCGAACAGGCCGTCGGGCGTCGTCTCCAATCCGTCGGCGATGGCGCGGACTACCTCGGCGAGACGCCGTTCCAGGGCCTCGTGGGCGGCCGCCGCCGCGCCCCGCGTCTCGCGGGCGGCCGCGAAGGCGTCGAGGGCGGCCCGCGCCCGCGTCTCGGCCTCGGCCAGGGTCCTTTCCCCGGCGCCCAGGCGCTCGCCCGCCTGCGCCCGGGCGGCCTCCGCACGGTTCGTCGCGGCATCGAGCCGGCGGCGTTCCTCGGCGAAGGTATCGGGCGCCTCCGCCAGCTCGGCCTGCTCGTCCTCGGCCGCCGCGAGGCGGTCGCCGAGTTCGTCGAGGATCGCCTCCGCCCGCTCGGCCCGCTCCTGCCAGCGCGCCCGGTCGGCGGCGAGCGCGCTGCTGCGGGCCGCCGCCTCCTCGGCGGCGCGGGCGAGGGACAGGCGGGCCGCCCGGGCCTCGGCCGCGGCGAGCCGCTGCGCCTCGGCCGTCAGGCGCGCCTCGTCGAGACGGGCGGCGAGGTCGGCCGGCTCGTCGAGGGCGGCCAGCGCCTCCTCGGCGGCCTCGACCCGGGCCGCGGCGTCCTCGGCGTCCAGGGCGAGGCGGGCCTCGGCTTCCGCGAGCGCGGTCCGGCGGGCGGCGGCTTCGGCCTCCCGGCGCTCGGCGTGGCCCAGAGTCTCGCGGGCGCCGTCGAGGGTGCGGCGGGCGAGGCGGGCGCCATCAGTCGCGCGGGCCTCCGCCGCGACCGCGCCCTGAACCCGGGCCTGGAGGGCGTCGTAGGTGTCGCGCGCCGTCTCCGCCCGTTCCCGGGCCTCGTCCGCCGCCTCGTTCAGCGCCTCGAGCCGGTTGCGCTCCGACAGCCGCCGCGCTGCCGGCCGCGGCGCTTCCGCGGCGGCGGTGAAGCCGTCCCAGCGGGCGAGGTCGCCGTGCTTGGTGACGAGGCGCTGGCCCGGATGCAGGCGCGCGCGCAAGGCCGCCGCGTCCTCCCGCTCGACCAATCCGACCTGGCGCAGGCGGCGGGCGAGAGCCGGCGGGCCGGAGACCAAGTCGGCGAGCGGCCGGGCGCCGGCCGGCAGGGCCGGGTCGGTGCCGGGATCGCGGGTGAGCGTCCAGTGGGTCGGGGCGTCCGGGTCGGTCGCGGCGTCGAGGTCGTCGCCCAAAGCCGCCGCCAGGGCCGCCTCGTAGCCCGGCTCCACGGTCAGCGTGTCGAGGATCGGCGGGAAACGGGCCTCCGCCACCGGGGCCACGAGGCGGGCCAGCGTGCGGGCCTCGGTGTCGAGCCGCGCCGCCTCGCGCTCCGCCGCCGCCAGGACCGGCCGGCCCCGCGCCTCGGCCTCGCGGGCCTCTGCCACCGCGTCGCGGGCGGCGGCGGCTGCTTCCTCGGCGCTCTCGGCCGTCTCCTTCGCCTCGTTGGCAGCCTCGCGCAGGGCCGCGAGACCTTCGGTCTCGGCCTCGCCCATCGCTGCGGCCTCGCGGGCGAGGCGGGCCTGCTCGGCGGCGAGGCGCGCGGCCCGGGCGCGCTCGTCGGCGGCGCTGCGGATCAGGGCGCTGCGCCGGGCCGCGTGCTCGGCCTGGGCGCCTTGCGCGGCGTCGAGCACCGCCTCGGCCTGGGCGAGACGGGCTTCGGCTTGCGCGGCCCGTTCATCGGCGGCCTCGCGCGCCGCCGCGCCATCGTCGGCCTCGGCGAGGGCCGCCGCCTCGCCGTCCAGGCGCTCGAGGGTGGTGCGCGCGTCGTCCCGCGAGGCGGCCTCGCGGGCGAGATCGCGGCGCAGATCGACGATCCGCCGCCCGAGGTCGCGCAGGCGCTCGGCGCTGCGGCGCTCCTGCGCCTCCAGCTGCGCCGCCGCCAGCGTCAAGCGCTGCAGCTCGGCCGAGGCGGCGGCCTCCGCCTCGCGCAGGCGCGGCAGGGCGGCGGCGGCGATGCCTTGCGCGGTGGCGGAGTCCACTTGTTCGGCTTGCGCTACCGCCAGGCGGTCGAGGGCCCGGGCTAGCGCGTTTTCCGCCGCCACGGCCTCGCGGCGGGCGTTGGTGTGCCCGATCAGCAGCAGCAGCGCCTCGTGCCGGCGGATCTCGGCGGCGATGGCCCGGTAGCGCTGGGCCGATCGCGCCTGGCGGCGCAGGGACTCGACGCCGGCGGTGATCGCCGTCAGCACGTCTTCGACCCGCGACAGGTTGTCCTCGGCCGCGCGCAGGCGCAGCTCGGCCTCGTGCCGGCGCGCATGCAGGCCGCCGATGCCGGCCGCATCCTCCAGGATGCGGCGGCGCGCCTGGGGCTTGGCCGCGATCAGCTCCGCGACCTGGCCCTGGCGCACCATGGCGGGGGAGCGGGCGCCGGTCGCCGCGTCGGCGAACATCAGCTGCACGTCGCGGGCCCGGACCTCGCGGTTATTGACCCGGTAGGTCGAGCCGGCACCCCGGTCGATGCGGCGCGAGACCTCCAGCAGGTCGGCGGCGTTGAAGGCGGCGGGCGCGGTGCGGGCGCCGTTGTCGAGGGTCAGCGTCACCTCGGCGTGGCAGCGCCCCGCGCGTCCGCCCGAGCCGGAGAAGATTACGTCGTCCATGCCGGACGCCCGCATGCTCTTGTGCGAGCTCTCCCCCATCACCCAGCGCAGGGCCTCGACGAGGTTCGACTTGCCGCAGCCGTTCGGGCCGATCACCCCGGTCAGGCCGGGCTCGATCAGGAACTCGCTCGGCTCGACGAAGGTCTTGAAGCCGACGATGCGCAGGCGCGTGAATTTCATGAGGGGACGCGGTGCGCGGGTCGTGTGAGTTGCCTCTCGCCGCGGGCGGGGAGAGGGCTGTGTTCCCGTGCAGGGAACGCAGCGAGGCGGCAGCCGAAGGTGAGGGGGAGGTGCCGGGGGAGCCTCATCCGGAGACACCCCCTCACCCTCGCCCTTTGGGCTTGCCGCGCCCTCTGAACGAGGGCTTGGCCCTCTCCCCGCCCGCGGGGAGGGGAGAGACCCGTGCTTTATACCAATGACCCAAGATGCTGACGCATCGGGCCATCGACCCATCTCGAATTTTCTACGCCAAGCCAGAGGCTTGACGAAAATTCGAGAACGGAACCAAAGGTCGTTTCCAACGACCGTTGGTATTACTCAGAAATGCTTGAGTGCCTCGTTACGTCCGAGGGAGGATCGCTCCTTCCTCACGCCCCCACGATCGGCTTGATTACCTTCTCCATGCCCTCGATCGTCATCTCGCCCTGGTACTTCTGGCCGTTGATGAAGAAGGTCGGGGTGGCGTTGACCTTGAAGGCCGTCATCCCCTTCTCCTTCACGGCGTTGACCGCGTCGTAGAGCGTCTGGTCCTTCAGGGTCGCCTCGAACTTCTCCTTCGAGAAGCCGGCCTGGCGCATCATCTGCTCCAGGGCGTCGAGGGGTTTGGGCACGAAGGCCCAGTTCTGCTGCTGGTCGAACAGCATGTCGGTGATCGGGTAGTAGCGCGCCGCGTTGTCGGCCCGGGCCAGCATGAAGGCCGCGGTGGCGAGCGGGTCGAGGGGGAATTCGCGCAGGGTGAAGCGCACCTTGCCGGTATCGATCCAGCGCTCCTTGAGCGCCGGCCAGGTCGTCTTGTGGAAGGCGGCGCAGTGCGAGCAGGTCATCGAGGCGTACTCGATGATGGTGCAGCGGGCGTTATCCGGCCCGAGCCAGACGTCGCCGAGGGGGCCGGGCTGCATCAGGCCGTCCACCACCGGGCCTTGGGCGAGGGCGCGGAACGGCAGGGCCGGCGCGAGCAGGGCCGCGCCGAGGGCCGAGCCGGTGAGTGTCAGGGCCTCGCGACGGGTGAGCATGGCAGGCGTCCTCATGGCAAGCGTCCTCGTGGCAGCCGCCGTCGCCGGCGGTTGCGGGAGGGTCCGCGATCGGTCTGCGGTAGAATCCCGGCCGCCTCGTGGCAAGCCGCCGCCGCATCAACTTCCTTTGTGCCGCCGCGTGCCGCGTCGGCGTCCGGCGTATGGACGCCGGCGCCCGGTCGGGCTTGCCGCAGGCTGCACGCCCGCGGATTCTGAAGGTGCCGCCGCGTGCCGCGCCGGCGTCCGGCGCGCGGGCGCCGGCGCCCGGTCGGGCTAGCCTCGGGCCCTGCGGGCCCGACGACGATGCGCGTCAGCGCGAGCGCTGCGACCCCAGCACCGCGAGGCCGAGGCGGTCGAGGGCATCCCGGAGCGCCGCCTCGCTCACGGTGGAGACGGCGAGCGCCACCTCGCCGCGGCGCACCGGGTCGAGGGGCGGAGGGGCGGCCTTCCGGCGCTGGGCCTGGGCGACCCGGTCCTGGCGCATGCGGATCTTGCCGACGCAGGCCCAGCCGTAATGACGGTTGATGCGCTCGATCACCAGCGGCCCGAGATGCTGGAGCTCGAGGGCGAAGGCGCCCTCGACCCGCACCGTCAGGGTGCCGGGCTCCGGCCGCTGGTCGCGCGACGCCCCGCGCCGGCGCGACCATTCGAGCTTCTCCGGCTGGCAGGCCCGGGCCAGGCGCTCGCCGACGATCTCGGCCCAGGAGGCCAGGATGTCGGTCGAGGCGAAGCCCTGCGCCGCGAAGACGGGGCCGAGGGACCGCTCGATCAGCTCGCTCAAGGGTTTGGGCCGTGCCATCGCCCGTCCGTCCTGGTGGTCGCCGTGTCCGGCGTGAAGTCCCGAGCCTTAGAGCCTTCGTGTAAGGGAACACTTAACCCTCGTTCCCCCGGCCGCCAGGGCGGATTCCGGCGAGGAGGGTCCCGAAATCCCGCTCCCGCATTCGCCGAAAACCCGCTAAGGCGGGCCGCATGGTAGCGCCCGCCGCGTCGCACTCAAGGCCGGATGCCGCCGACCTCCTGGTCTGGTACGACCGCCATCGCCGCGTGCTGCCCTGGCGCGCGCTGCCCGGCGTCGCGCCCGATCCGTACCGGGTCTGGCTGTCCGAGATCATGCTGCAGCAGACCACGGTCGCTGCGGTCAAACCGTATTTCGCCCGCTTCCTGGAGCGCTTCCCGACCGTCGATGCCCTGGCGGCGGCCCCCGAGGAGGCGGTGATGGGCGCCTGGGCGGGCCTCGGCTACTATTCCCGCGCCCGCAACCTGCATGCCTGCGCGAAGGCGGTGGCGGAGGCAGGCCGCTTTCCCGACACGGTGGACGGCCTGCGCAAGCTGCCCGGCATCGGCGCCTATACGGCCGGCGCCATCGCGGCGATCGCCTTCGACCGGCCGGCGGCGGCGGTGGACGGCAATGTCGAGCGGGTGGTGTCGCGGCTCTACGCGATCGAGACCCCGATTCCCGCCGCCCGCCCCGAGATCCGCCGCCTCGCGGAAAGCCTGGTGCCGCACGAGCGCCCGGGTGACTTCGCGCAGGCCGTGATGGATCTCGGCGCCACGCTCTGCACGCCCAAGCGCCCGGCCTGCGCGCTCTGCCCCTGGATGCAGCCCTGCCGCGCCCGGGCCGAGGGGTTGCAGGAGACGTTTCCGCGCAAGGTGAAGAAGGTGGCCGGCGCCCTGCGCCGCGGCGCCGCCTTCGTGGTGTTGCGGGCGGGCGACGAGGCGGTGCTGTTGCGCACCCGGCCGCCGGACGGCCTGCTCGGGTCGATGGCCGAGCCGCCGACGAGCGAGTGGCGGGCCGATTACGATCCGGCCCAGTCCCTCCTCGATGCGCCCCTCGATGCGCGCTGGAAGCGGCTGCCGGGAAGCGTCCGCCACGTCTTCACGCATTTCCCGCTCGAGCTGACGGTCTTCCTCGCCCGGGTCGCCGCCGGTACGCCGGCCCCGGAGGGCATGCGCTTCACCCCCCGCGCCGGGCTGGAGGCCGAGCCGCTGCCGGGCGCGATGAAGAAGGTGCTGGCGCACGCCCTGGAGCAGAAGCTGGCCGCACCCCCGCCCGTGCCCAAGCCCCCGCCCGAGCCCGACCTCGCGACGCTGCCCGAGCCCGAGCCGCCGGTGCGGCGGGCGCCGCTGCCGAAGGTGTTGTCGCGACGGCCGGCTTCCGCGGCGCCGGTGGTCAAGACGCGGGGGCGGCCGAAGGGGAGCTGAGGCGCGATCAGGCGCCGGCGGCGAGCCAGGCCTTGAAGCGCCGGGCGAAATCGTTGGCGGCGCGGTCGAACAGGTCGTCGAAGCCGCCTGCCGTCAGGGCCCCGTCGAGGACCACGCCGAGCACGCCCTGGCCCGCGGCCTGGCTGCCCTGGTCACCCGAATAGGTGGTGAGGACCGCGCCGGTGCGGGCATCGACGATCTCGATATTGGCGCGGATCGTCGGCGAGCCGCCGGCGATGACGCGGCGCACCGCGGACGGGATGTCGGCCGCGATCAGGGTGACCACGACGCGGGCCGGACGCGCGCCCTCGGGCCGGGAGGCCAGCGCCCGCTCGACCGCCGCCTTGAGGCGCTGTCCCGCCATGCCCCGGATATAGGCCGCGGCCTCCGGCGTCCGCAGCAGGGTCGGGTCGGTCAGCGACAGGTTCCGGCTCTTGAGGTAGGCATCCTCGGCGTCGGTCCAGTTGACGGCGGCGCCACCGGTCCGAACCTCGACGCCGACGAAGCGCAACTGCGCCGTATCGGCCACCGAGAGCCGGTTGGGGGCGACGGTGTTGCATGCCGCCACGCACAGGCTCGCCAGCACGGCAAGCACCCACGACCATCGACCCATTGCCGGACCCCTCCCGCTCCTCGCGCCGCTCTGCGCGGTCGCGGATGAGCGTGACGTGTCTGACGCAGGGTCAGTCGGCAAGCGCAGTGTTTCGCGTTCGTTAACGGACGACACGCCCGTGGCCGAAGGACCACGGGCGAATCACGGTCGTCCCTCGTCAGGCGGCCGAGCCCATCCCGGCCCGCATCGTGCCGCGGAAGTCGTCGATGCAGACCAAGCGTCCGCCGCGCTCGGCGTGCCAGAAGGTCCAGCCGTTGCAGGCCGGCAGGCCCTGGACCAGGGCGCCGATCTTGTGGATCGAGCCCGAGGCCGGGCCGACCCCGAGCGTGCCGTCGGGCCGCACCAGGGCCTTGTGGCGGCGGCGCTCGTCGGTGAGCGTCTCGCCGGCCCGGATGTGGCCGGCCTCGAGCAGGCTCAGGAACGGCACCCGCGGCTCGGCGCGCTTCGTCGGCGCGGTGAGGAGCGCGGCGCGCGACAGGGGCTCGATGCCGGCGATGCGCTCGCGCGCCGCCGCCGCGTAGGCCGGCTCCTGCTCGATGCCGATGAAGTGCCGGCCGAGCCGCTTGGCCACCGCCCCGGTGGTGCCGGTGCCGAAGAACGGATCGAGCACCACGTCGCCGGGGTTCGACGCCGACAGGATCGTGCGGGCGAGAAGCGCCTCGGGCTTCTGGGTCGGGTGCAGCTTCCGCCCGTCCTCGCCCTTCAGGCGCTCGTCGCCGGTGCAGAGCGGGATGAACCAGTCCGAGCGCATCTGAAGGTCGTCGTTGCCGCCCTTCAGCGCCTCGTAATGGAAGGTGTAGCCCTTCTGGTCGCTGCGCGAGGCCCAGATCAGGGTTTCGTGGGCATTGGTGAAGCGCTTGCCGCGGAAATTCGGCATCGGGTTGGCCTTGCGCCACACGATGTCGTTCAGGATCCAGAAACCAAGATCCTGCAACGCGCTCCCGACGCGGAAGATGTTGTGGTACGACCCGATCACCCAGAGGGTGGCGGTCGGCTTCATCACCCGGCGGCAGGCGGACAGCCAGGTGCGGGTGAAGGTGTCGTAGGCCTCGAAGCTGGCGAACTGGTCCCAGTCGTCGTCGACGGCGTCGACGGTGCTCTGGTTCGGGCGCAGCAGGGTGCCGGCGCCGAGCTGGAGGTTGTAGGGCGGATCCGCGAAGACCATGTCGACGCTGGCCGGCGGGAGCCGCTCGAGGGCGGAGAGGCAATCCCCGAGGATGACCTCGTCCAGGGGAAGACGCTGTGCGGGGTAACGAGACCCATCCGCGGCGCCGACACCACTCGCCCGGTACGCGAGACTTGATTCCGGGCGGCGGCGCCGGCGACCGCGGTACGCGGGGAAGCCATGGCAAACACCGGTTACGCGACTGACCACCAGACATTGCCGCCGCTACGGTAAAGGTCACGTTTCCCGCACGTACGAATTGCGTCTCGAAATGGGGCTGCACTTCTTGCCTAGTCGTCGGATGCGCGGGCTCATTCGTTAATGAAGCGATACTGATGTGCCGGTGGCGCGGCTTCGTCGTCGTAGGCCGGGACCGGCCATTCGGATGGGGCTGCTCAAGGAAAGAATGGCGCGGGTTTGCCCCTCTCCCCGCGGGCGGGGAGAGGCCTTCACCCCCCTCGTCGGGGGTGAAGGGAGCAGCGAACCGCAGGTTCGCCGCGAGGGTGAGGGGGTGTCTCAGGACGAGGCTCTTCCGGAACCTCCCCCTCACCCTCGCTCCGGCTTTCGCCTCCGCTCACTTCATCGACGACAAGGTCGATGAAGTCCTCTCCCCGCCCGCGGGGAGAGGGGGATCTCCCGCGCCTCTTCTTTTCCCCGGACAGCCCTGCCGCCCGCGGGGAGAGGGGAAGCCCGCGCCATTCTTTTCCTCGGCCAGCCCCGCCCGACGGGGCGCCTCGGCGCCGCCGGAGCCGCTCCCACCGCCCCGGCCCCGCATCTTCCGAATGCTGAAAACCCGAGTGACGCCGTCCGGCCCGGCAAGTCACCAATAAGACTTCACGTTCATCCATGACTTGAAAAGCCAAAACTTAACGATCCGCAAGGTTTCGGCCGAAAATGCGGCGCCATCCGCCGCAAATCGGGCGGTCATATTTTCGTCCTGTTTGGTCTCGATTGACGCGGTCATCAGCAACCACCAAGGACAGTGGAATGAACAGCGCCCAGCCTGCGCGTCGGTCGAACGCGGCCCGCATCGTGGCTCTCGCGGGGGGTGTCGCCCTCGCCGGATTTTCGAGCCTCGCGGGGGTGTCGACGGCCCAGGCCCAGAGCGGCAAGGCCTCCTGGTACGCGTCCGGCCACCGCACCGCGAGCGGCGAGCGCTTCAACCCCAACGGCCTCACCGCGGCGCATCGCAGCCTGCCCTTCGGCACCCGGGTGCGGGTGACCAACCAGTCCAACGGCCGCTCGGTGGTGGTGCGGATCAACGACCGCGGGCCCTTCGCCCATGGCCGCATCATCGATCTCGCCCGCGGGGCGGGCCGGGCGATCGGCATGAACGGCGTCGCCCGCGTCGCCGTGGCGGTGGTGGACTGATCCGCCCCGTCGGCGTTGCCGTTGCGGAGCGCCTCCCCACATCAGGCTCATCGTGCGAGCGGAGCGTGATGTGATGGCAAAGCCCCTGGTTGTCGTGATTCCCCACCAGCTCGGCCGGGCCGAGGCCCGCCGCCGGCTCGAGAACGGGATCGGCCAGGCCAAGGAGATGCTGCAGAAGGCGGGTCTCAGCATGGCCGACGCGACCTGGACCGGCGACCGGCTCTCGTTCCTCGTCGCCGCCATGAACCAGCGCGTCGACGGCGACATCGACGTCGAGGACGACGCGGTGCGGGTCGAGGTGCGGATGCCGCTCCTGCTCTCGATCTTCGCCCACAAGATCCAGCAGATCGTCAGCCAGAACGGCACCAAGCTCCTCACCAAGCAATAGACGGGTCCGCGCCGCAGGCGGAGCGTGTGCCGGCGCCGCGCCCGGTCGCGGTCCGGCTATCGGACGGTCGCGGCGAAACGGCCTCCCCGATCCCGGCCTGCCCGGGATCGGGGAGGCCGTTTCTTCGAGCGGGCCGGAAAACGGCCGGGCCGGGGCGTGCCGCGGCGAGGCCGGCCGCCGGGATGCGACCCGGATCAAGGGGCTTCCCGATGAACGGGCCCTCACTCCGCTGTGGATCGTTCCACGACGCCGTCTCGTCCCAAGGTGGGGGCTGCCGGGACCCGGATCCTCCGCCTTCCCCTCGGCGTGTCCGTCCGCCGGGCGGGAATACGCATGAGCGCCGCCCGACATGGGCGCCGGGCCGGACCATGCTGTCCAAGTGCCTTAGCGGTATCCGCAACTTTTATCGATATTCCTAGGACGTTGATGCCGGCGTGCGCTCTATGACACCGATATCACGCCACCGGCCTGGGCGGTTCGCTCGCAAGTGGTGACATATCGATAAAAGCGGAACGATCATGTCGGTGTTCTACAGCAAGGCGAAATCGCACATGAACGCCGTCGAGGCGGCGCAGGCGATCCTCGAACTCGATCTCGACGGAAAGATCACCGCAGCCAACAGCCGTTTCCTGTCCGTCATGGGGTACGGGCTGGAGGAGCTGCTCGGGCGGCATCATTCCCTCCTCCTCGACCACGCCGAGCGCGAGAGTCCCGCCTATGCACGGTTCTGGGAGGCATTGCGGCGCGGCGAGCCCCAGCAGTGCGAGCAGCGGCGCATCGGCAAGGGCGGGCGCGAGGTCTGGATCCAGGCAGCCTACGGCCCGATCGCGAACCGGGCCGGCAAGCCCAGCGGCGTCATCGCCGCCGTCTCCGACATCACCGATCGGAAGATCCGCGCGATGGCGTGCGAGGAGACGCTCAAGGCCCTCGACCGCTCGCAGGGCATCATCGAGTTCGCCCTCGACGGGACGATCGTCACCGCCAACGAGAACTTCCTGGCCCTCGTCGGCTACGGCCTCGACGAGGTGCGCGGCAAGCACCACGGGGTGTTCTTGGAGGCGGGCGAGCGGGGTTCGGACGCCTACCATGCCTTCTGGGAGGCGCTGCGGCGGGGCGAGTTCCAGCAGGCCGAGTACCGGCGCCTCGGCAAGGGCGGCCGCGAGATCTGGATCCAGGCGACCTACAACCCGATCCGCGACACCTCCGGCCGGGTGGTCAAGGTGGTGAAGTTCGCCACCGACATCACCGAGCAGAAGCGGCGCACCGCCGATTTCGAGGGCAAGATGACGGCCCTCGACCGCTCGCAGGGCATCATCGAGTTCGAGCTCGACGGGACGGTCATCACCGCCAACGAGAACTTCCTCGCCCTCGTCGGCTACAGCCTCGACGAGGTGCGCGGCCGGCATCACGGGATGTTCGTCGATGCGGCCGAGCGGGGTTCGGACGCCTACCGCGCCTTCTGGGAGGCGATGCGACGCGGCGAGTTCCAGCAGGCCGAGTATCGCCGCTTCGGCAAGGGCGGCCGCGAGATCTGGATCCAGGCGACCTACAACCCGGTGCGCGACGCCTCGGGCCGGGTCACCAAGGTGGCCAAGTTCGCGACCGACATCACCCGGGCGGTCGAGGAGCGGCTGCGGCGGGTCGAGCTCCAGCGCGCCATCGACGGCGACCTCGACGGCATGGCCTCGTCGATCTCGCAGGCCTCCCAGCAGGCCGTCGCCGCCGCGAGCGCCGCCGAGCAGGCTTCGGGCAATACCCAGAACGTCGCGGCCGGCTCCGAGGAGCTGGCGACCTCGGTCGGCGAGATCAGCCAGCAGGTCGGCCGGGCCCTCGAGGTGACCCTGCGGGCCGTCGATCAGGCGAACGCGACCTCGACGGTGGTGGCCGACCTGGCCTCGGCCGCCCAGCGGATCGGCGCCGTCGTCGAGACGATCGACAAGATCGCCAGCCAGACCAACCTGCTGGCCCTCAACGCCACCATCGAGGCGGCCCGCGCCGGCCAGGCCGGCCGGGGCTTCGCGGTCGTCGCCGCCGAGGTGAAGGACCTGGCGACGCAGACCGCCAAGGCGACCGAGAGCATCAGCCGCCAGATCGCCGAGACCCGGTCGGCCGCGAGCGAGGCCGCCGCGGCCATCGCGGGCATCGGCGCCACGGTGGGGCAGGTGAACGAGATCTCCTCGGCGATCTCGGCGGCGATCGAGGAGCAGAGCGTCGTCGCCCAGGAGATGTCGGCCAACATGCAGGCGATGACCCAGGCGGTCGGCGAGATCAGCCGCAACGTCACGCTGATCGCGAGCCACACCCAGGAGGTCGATCACTCCGCCCGGCAGGTGCGGGAAGCCTCGCGGCGCATGGTCGGCTGACCCCCCGCCCGATCCGGCACGAGCGGGATCGGGGCGTGGAACCGGGGCCTCCTGCCCCGGTTTCGCTTCGACGCGAAGAGGAGCGCCCGATGTCGAATCCCGGCCCGATCCCGGACCAGCCCTACGATCCCGTGCCGCCCACTCCCGGCCCGGATACGCCGAGCCCCGGTGCCCCCGACGTGCCGAGCGAGGCCCCCGGCGAAAGGCCGGTCGAGATTCCGGTGAACGATCCCGGCAACTCGCCGGCGATCACCCCCGACCCTTCCCCGACCGGCCCCGCCAACCCGACGATGATGTAGCGAACGCTACCGCCCCGCGGCGTAGCCCTGCATGCCGCGGGGATTGGCGGCGGCCCGGAGGCGCCGTCCGTGCCGGCTCGCCGCCGTGAGCCGCCCCTCCGACCAGTCCGGTCCGACCTCGACGAGATGCCCGCGCCGGCGCAGCTCGGCGATCGTCGCCGGGCTGATCCGGTTCTCCACCACCACCACGCCCGGCCGGGCCGTGCGCGGCCAGAACGAGGACGGGAAGTGCTCGGTGTGCCAGGCCGGCGCGTCGATCGCCGCCTGCAGGTTCATGCCGGCATGGACGTGGCGCAGGAAGAATTGCGGGATCCACTGGTCCTGCTGGTCGCCGCCGGGCGAGCCCCAGGCGAGGTAGGGTTTGCCGTCGCGAAGCGCCATCGTCGGCGAGAGCGTCGAGCGCGGCCGCCTGCCGGGGGCGAGCGCTGCCGGATGGCTGTCGTCGAGCACGAACATCTGCGCCCGGGTGCCGAGGCAGAAGCCGAGCGACGGGATCACCGGCGAGGATTGCAGCCAGCCGCCCGAGGGCGTGGCGGCGATCATGTTGCCGTGCCGGTCGATGATGTCGAAATGCACCGTGTCGCCCCGCACCACGCCGGCGCGGGCATCGTCCGGCGGGACGGTCGCCTCGATCTTGCCCACCGTCGGCTCGCCCGCCCCGGACGAGCCGACCGCCGTGCGCGCGCCCTCGCTCACCCGGGCGTCGAGGGCCTTGCCGAAGCCCGGGATCGTGCCCGGCCGCTGCTCCAGGGAGGCCGTGTCGCCGACGAGCCGGCGGCGCTCGGCATTGTAGCCATCCGACAGAAGCGTCTCGACCGGCACGTCGACGAAGGCGGGATCGCCGTAGAACGTGTCGCGGTCGGCGAATGCCAGCTTGGCGCATTCGACCTGGAGGTGGATGAAGTCGGGCCCCGCCGGATCGAGGGCATCGAGGTCGAAGCCCTTCAAGAGGGCGAGCTGCTGCAGGGTCGCGAGCCCCTGCGTCCACGGACCGGCCTTCAGCACGGTGTAGCGGCCATAATCGTAGGAGATCGGCGCCTCGACGCTCGCCTGCCAGGACGCCATGTCGGCGCCGGTCAGGAGGCCGCGATGGGGCGTGCCGGTCACGTCCATCATCGGCTCACCGCGGCAGAACGCGTCGATCGCCTCGGCGACGAAGCCCTGCGACCAGATCCGGCGGGCGCGCTCGATCTCCTGCTCGCGCGAGCCGCCGGCCGCCTCGCGCACGATGCGGCCATAGGTCTCGGCCAGCACCGGATTGGTGAATAGGCTGCCTGGGGCGGGCACGCCGCCATCCTTGAGGTAGGTCGCCGCCGAGCTCGGCCAGTGCTCGCGGAACAGCCCCTCGACGGTGGCGATGGTGGCCGAGACCCGCTCGACCAGCGGGAAGCCGTCGCGGGCATAAGAGATCGCCGCCTCCAGCACGTCGGCGAGGCGCCAGGTGCCGTGGTCGCGCAGGATCAGCATGTAGGCGTCGAAGGTGCCGGGCACGCAAGGAGCGAGCAGCCCGGTCCCCGGCACGAGATCTAGGCCTAGATCGTCGCGCAGATGCGCGATGGTGGCGGCCTGCGGCGCCGGGCCCTGGCCGCACACCACCTGCGGGTGGCCGACCCGGACATCGTGCAGGATCACCGGCACGTCGCCGCCCGGCCCGTTGAGGTGCGGCTCGACCACCTGGAGCACGAAGGCGGTGGCCACGCCTGCGTCGAAGGCGTTGCCGCCCCGCTCCAGCACGCCCATGCCGACCGCGGTGGCGATCCAGTGCGTCGAGGCCACAACCCCGAAGGTGCCGTCGATCTCCGGGCGGGTGGTGAAGGGATCGGGTTTGGCGACGCTCATCGGGAATCCTCTCCGGGCGGTCCTGGGACCGGGCTGATGCCGCCAGGGCCGTCATTCTAGGCTCTAACTCGCAGCGCGAACGATGCAATCCACCGGGGTCGGCGATGCGGCGCCGCGCCGTGCCGGGGCCTACGGCATCGCCCTGCGCAGCACCGCATTCATCCGGGTCTGCCAGCCCGGACCGCTCGCCCTCCAGCGCTCGACGACGTCGGGATCCAGGCGCAGCGTGACGAGCTTCTTGGTCCGGGTCACGGGAGGTCGGCCCCGTCCGCGGCGGATCAGGGTCGCACCCCGATCGATGTCGGCCGCCTCGAGATCCGCTTCGGTGAGTTCAGGCAGTTCGTCGTAGTCCTCGGCCGTGATGATGTGGGCGTCGACCTTGGCGAAGTCGGTCGCCCCATAGGCGTCAGGGGAAAAGGTGGGCGTAGCGGGCTTGCTCGGGCTCATCGTGAATCGTGCCGGGAGGGGATCAGGCGACCCGAGAGTCATTGCGCGGCGGCACGGCGTCGGCGCGATTTCGGCGGGCTCGCGGTCCTGTGCCCGCCGGTCTCGCGATCGAATGCGGATCGCGCCGGCGCGGTCCCGGAACCGGCCGAGTCGGCCAAACCGCCGCCGGCCTCGTCGGTTGCCGGAGCAACCCGGAATGGGGCGTGGATCGTCTCACCGAAGACATGAGCCGGAGCGATACCGAACCCCGTCACCTGACGCTCGATCGCCTTCAGGAGCGCACCGGACACGTGAGGCCGGTTGTGGGGAAGCGATACGCTCGCGCCGGCCGGATGATCGTAGAGTGCATGGCTGTCATTGGCCGTTCTCCGCTCGAAGCCGAGTTCCGTCAGAGCGTCGATGACCGTCTGCGTCCGGACGTCCGTCATGCCCGCGCCTTTCTGTGCCCGGTCTTCAGGTCCCGCCACGACCGGACCATACTATCGCTCACGATCGCCTCCGGGTCGATGTGGACGGTCAGCGTGGCACGCCGTCGTTGGGCTGCCGTGAGCGGATGCGCCTTGAAGTAATCTTGCACGACCAGATAGTAGCCTATCTCCACTCGGGCGTCGAACATCACGACGATCACCGGAAAGAAATCTGCCAGCCAGAAATCGATGTCGCGCAGATCGATCCGGACAGCGATGCCGCCATCTCTCCGGACCGTGAGGTGGTCTGTCGCCTTGAGTTGCAGCGAGATATAACCGCTCTCGATGCTGCCATCGGCGTCGAAGGTCGTGATCAGTCCATCGATGCCGTAATCAGCTGCCGGAACATCGAGAACATGGCCGGCCTTCGCAACGATGGAGCCGACGTGGTGTAGGCTCATGGCTGCGATGACGTGCTCGCGGGTCCTGATCTTGCGATCCGCCACGCATCCCCGCGCCATCGAAGCCGTGCTGTCTCCTCCTGCTGGGTCAAGGCCGCACGGCGCACAAGACGCCCCCGCCCGGGCTCGCCTTTCCCGAACGGCTGCCGTATCCCCCGGCCATGGCCGCTCCTCCGCTCCTCACCCTCCAGGGCATCGCGCTCACCTTCGGCGGCACGCCGCTGCTCAATGGCGCCGACCTGTCCCTCGCTCCCGGCGACCGCACCTGCCTCGTGGGCCGCAACGGCTCGGGCAAGTCGACCCTGCTCAAGGTCGCCGCCGGGCTGGTCGAGCCCGACAAGGGCGTGCGCTTCCTCCAGCCCGGCACGACCGTCCGCTACCTCGCCCAGGAGCCGGACTTTTCCGGGCACGACACCACCCTGTCCTTCGTCGAGGCCGGGATGGGGCCGGGCGACGAGATCTACCGGGCGCGCTACCTGCTGGAGAGCTTAGGGTTGACCGGCGAGGAGGATCCGAGCCGGCTGTCGGGGGGCGAATCGCGCCGCGCGGCGCTCGCCCAGGCGCTCGCGCCCGAGCCCGACATCCTGCTCCTCGACGAGCCGACCAACCATCTCGACCTGCCGGCGATCGAGTGGCTGGAGGCCGAGCTGAAGGGCAGCCGCTCGGCGCTCGTCCTCATCAGTCACGACCGGCGCTTCCTCGAAGCCCTGTCGCGCTCGATCGTCTGGCTCGACCGCGGCACGACGCGGCGCCTCGACCAGGGCTTTGCCGCCTTCGAGGGCTGGCGCGACCAGGTGTTCGAGGAGGAGGAGCGCGATCGCCACAAGCTCGACCGCAAGATCGCCGCCGAAGAGGACTGGCTGCGCTACGGCGTGACCGCGCGGCGCAAGCGCAACGTCAAGCGGCTCGCCGGCCTGCACGACCTGCGCCGCCAGGCGCGCGAGCATCGCGGGCCGGTCGGCGCCGCGACGATGACGGTGAGCGAGACCGAGGCCTCCGGCACCCTGGTGGTCGAGGCGAAGGACGTCGCCAAGTCCTATGGCGACCGCCCGATCGTGCGCGACCTGTCCTTGCGCATCGCCAAGGGCGACCGGCTCGGCATCGTCGGCGCCAACGGCACCGGCAAGACGACGCTCGTCAATCTCCTCACCGGCCGCCTCCCGCCCGATTCGGGAACGGTGAAGGTGGGGGCCAACGTCACCCTCAACCTCCTCGACCAGCGCCGCAGCGCGCTCGATCCCGAGCGCACCGTCGCCGACGTGCTGACCGGCGGGGGCAGCGACACCGTCCAGGTCGGCAACCAGAGCCGGCACGTCATCGGCTACATGAAGGACTTCCTGTTCACCCCCGAGCAGGCGCGCACCCCGGTGGGCGTGCTCTCGGGCGGCGAGCGCAACCGGCTGCTGCTGGCCCGGGCGCTGGCGGAAGCCGGCAACCTCCTGGTCCTCGACGAGCCGACCAACGACCTCGACCTCGAGACCCTCGACCTGCTCCAGGAGATGCTCGGCGAGTATGGCGGCACCCTGATCCTGGTCAGCCACGACCGCGACTTCCTCGACCGGGTGGTGGACACCGTGCTGGTCTCGGAAGGGGAGGGGCGCTGGGTCGCCTATGCCGGCGGCTACAGCGACATGGTCGCCCAGCGCGGCGTCGGCGTGCAGGCCCGCGGCGTCGTGGCGCCCAAGGCGGGCAGGGAGGCGAAGGACGCGCCGAAGCCCGCCGCCCGCCCGGTGGCCAAGAAGCGCCTCGGCTTCAACGAGCAGCACGAGTTGAAGACCCTGCCGGCCCGGATGGCGGCGCTCGAGGGCAACCGGGCGAAGCTGAGGACCGCCCTCGACGACCCGACCCTCTACGCCAAGGATCCCGCCCGCTTCGAGGCGATCTCCCGCACCCTGGCGACGACGGAGGCCGACCTCGCGAGCGCCGAGGAGCGCTGGCTCGAACTCGAGATGATGCGCGAGGAACTGGAGGGCTGAGTTCCGGTACGGCCTGACCATACTACAGGTTGTATTCGCCGGATCCGAATCCAGTTCAAGAGATGACAGGCAGGCGCGCGAAAAACTCAGTTCTCGCGCGCATGGCCCCGGATTTAGCTGACCCGCGTAAGGTTTCGTGGCGTCCGTGCAACATTAAGGCCGAAAGCCGGTGACTTGGCCGTCCCGGACGCAGATGCCGGTTGATCGCCGTTAGAGCCTCGCACATGGTGCCTCTGCGCCGGGGACAACCCCGGCGCGGCCCGGATGACATCCCCACAGGGGAGCGCCGGGCACAGGGGATAAGAGTGGCGTGGTTCGGCATTCGTCGAGACACAGTCGTTCACCCCCAGGGTCTCGAAACTTTGGAGGTCTCGATGAAGCTCGTGAAGAGCCTTCTGCTGGGTTCGGCTGCCGGCCTGACCCTCGTCGCGGGGGCGCAGGCTGCCGATCTGCCGATCAAGAAGGCGGCGCCTGTCGAATACGTTCGTGTCTGCTCGGCCTACGGGGCCGGCTTCTTCTTCATTCCCGGTACCGACACCTGCATGCGCGTGTCCGGCCGCGCCCGCTTCGAGGCCGGCTACTCGCAGGGCTACTCGCGGTCGAGCAACAACGGCGACCTGATGGGCTATCAGGGCCTGGGTCGTCTCAACGTCGACGCCCGCACCCAGACGGCCTACGGCACGCTGCGCGCCTTCGTGCGCTTCGACATGTCGAGCCGCACCGGCGCCTACCTGAAGTCGGGTACCCAGGAGCGCATCGCCCGCGCCTACACGGCGACTGGCGTCGACACGTTCTCCCGCGCCCAGCAATTCGTGAACGTCGACAAGGCCTTCATCCAGTTCGCCGGCCTTACCGCCGGTCGCGCGGCCTCGTTCTACGACTTCTACGCCCACGACTTCGAGATCATCGGCACCTCGCTGGGCTCGGACGTCGCCTCGACCAACCTGCTCGCCTACACCGCGACCTTCGGGAACGGCTTCTCGGCGACGCTGTCGGTCGAAGACCCGATCTTCCGCAAGACCCCGCTGTTCGGCACGGCCACCGCCGGCAACGCGGCGAGCCAGTTCCAGATCTTCACCGCGGCCTCCGCCAACCTGACCCCGGTCCTGGTCAACAACGCGGCCGGCGTGCCGATCGGCGAGGCGTTCTACGACGTGCGCCAGGCCTCGCGCATGCCCGACTTCGTCGGCGCGCTGCGCTACGACGCCGCCTGGGGCTCGGCCCAGCTCTCGGCCGCCGTGCATGAGTTGAACGCCGGCAACGCCTCGACGGTCCTGACCTTCGGCGGCGCGACGATCGCCCCCGGCTCGGTCGTGACGCCCCGCATCGGCACCGAATACGGCTGGGCGGTCCAGGGCGGCCTGAAGTTCAACCTGCCGTTCATCGCTCCGGGCGACTCCCTGTACCTGCAGGGTTCGTACGGCGAGGGAGCCCAGCTCTATACCGGCTACTCCTCGTATATCGGCGGCTACACCGTCAGCGCCGGCAACACCCAGGGCGCGCCGTTCCCGACCTTCTTCGCCGACGCCGCCGTCAACCCGATCACCGGGAAGATGGAGCTGTCGACCAGCTGGACGGTGGTCGGTTCGTACCTGCACTATTGGACGCCCGAGTGGCGGTCGGCGCTCATCGGCAGCTACGGCGAGATGTCGTTCGGCAAGACCAGCCGCGCGCTCCTCGGCGGCCTGAATTTCAACGGCCTCGGCAATCCGGTCAACAGCCCCGGCGTCTCGCTGTTCAGCGCGTCCCTGCGCGACACCAGCCAGCTCGTTGCCGGTGCGAGCATCATCTGGTCGCCGGTCAAGGATCTCGATATCGGCGTCGAGGGTCTCTACAACCGCGTCGACATCAAGAACGGCCGCGTCATCGACCAGAACAAGGCTCCGGGTGGCGTCGCTGCCGGCGTGAACGCGGCCGGCCTGCCGGTCGCTGCCAACGGCGCGGTGCTGCCGACCACCAACTACGCGGACACGTTCCAGGTCCGCATGCGCGTCCAGCGCGACTTCTAAGGTCCGGATGCGGCTCCGTCGGGAGCCGCATCCGACACCTGTCAGGGTCCCGGCTCCGGCCGGGGCCCTTTTTTCTGTCGATGTCCCGCGCGGCCGGCGCGCCTTGCTGATGCCGGAAACCGGCGCCAGGGTGGCGCCCGCGCGTGATAAACATCCCCGCCGCGCGCATTCCGCGACGAGGTTCCGTGTGGCGTTTCGCTCGATCGGCTGGCTCGCCGGCCTTCCCCTCCTCGCCGGTGCCTGGGTCGCCGCCACGTCCTTCGCCGAGCCCCGGCTCGAGGCCGCCCTGGAGGCGCCGGCCGCCACGGTCGCGGCGGGGACCGGCCGCGACGGTGCCGAGCCGTGGCTGCGGGTCGAGGGCGGGGCCGCGACCTCCTGGCGAGCGGCGAGGCGCCGATGCCGGCCGCCCTCGACGAGGCCCGCGCGGCGCTCGCCGCCCTGCCGGGCCACCGCCGCATCCTCGACCGGCTCGGCCTCGTCGCCGAGGTCTCGCCCTTCACCTGGGCGGCGATCCTCCGCGCGCCGGACCGGATCGACCTCATCGGCCATCGCCCGGCGGAGACCGGCCGCACCGCCCTCGACCGCGCCTTGAACGCCGGCCTGCCCGCCGGGCTCACCTTGCGCGACACCGCCCGGGCCGCCCGCGGGGCGCCCGAGACCTTTTCCGAGGCTGCCCGCTTCCTCGTCGCGCAGGTCCTGCACCTGAAGCCCGGCGCCACCGCGGCGATGCGCGACCGCGTCCTCTCCATCCGCGGCGAGGCGGCGAGCGTCGAGGCCTATGCCGGCCTGAAATCCGACCTCGCGCAGGCCCCCGCCGGCTTCACGATCGGCGAGGTCGCGGTCGAGCCGGCCCTGGTCTCGCCCTTCACCTGGTCGGCGAGCCGCGGCCCCGGCGGCCTCCGCCTCGACGGCTATACCGTCTCCGAGGCCGACCGGGCCGCGATCCTGGCGGCCGCGCGCCACGTCGCCGACGGCGCCCCGGTGACCGACGCGATGCGCACCGCCCGCGGGCTCGCCGCCGGCATCGATCCGCGGGCGCTGACCGAGCGCGCCTTCGCCGCCCTGGCACTGGTGCGGGAGGGACGGGTCTCCCTCGACGGCGCGGCCCTGTCGATCGAGGGCGGCGCCGTCGACATCCAGGCCGTGCGCGAGGCCGAGGCCCTGGCCGACCGCCTGCCGGCGGGCGTCTCCCGCGGCAGGGTCGCGCTCACGGCGAGCCCGGTCTCGCCCTACCTCGTGACGGTCCGGCGCGGGCCGGACGCCTTCACCCTCACCGGCCACCTGCCGGATGCCGAGGCGCGCCAGGCCCTTCGCGCGGCGCTCCGGCCCTACCTCTACGGCGAGCGGATCGTCGACCGCACGCGGCTCGCCGAGGGCGCGCCGCCGGCCCTCCTCGACGGGCTGACCGCGGGATCGGGGTGCTCGGCCAGCTCGCCGAGGGCGAGGTGAGCGTGCGCGACCAGTCCTTGCGCATCGCCGGCGAGGGGCTCTACCCGAGAGCGCGCGCCGCATCGCCTCGGAGGCGGCGCGGATCGCGCCGCCCGGGTGGCGGATCGACGTCGCGGTCGATGCCCGCGGCGCCGCGCCCGTCCGCAACCCGGATTCCTGCGCCAGGACCTTCGCGGCCCTCGCCACGGAGCCGACCTTGCGCTTCGATCCCGGCAGCGCCGACCTGAAAGCCGCCTTCTACCCCGTCCTCGACGGTG
The DNA here is from genome assembly GCF_016804325.1 of Methylobacterium aquaticum. Classification (NCBI taxonomy): domain Bacteria; kingdom Pseudomonadati; phylum Pseudomonadota; class Alphaproteobacteria; order Hyphomicrobiales; family Methylobacteriaceae; genus Methylobacterium; species Methylobacterium aquaticum. Next base: position 6,208,680 of record NZ_CP043627.1, on the reverse strand, counting down.
TCGCGGACCTCGCCCGCGCCTGCCCGCAGGCCCGGATCGAGGTCGCCGGCCACGACGATCCGCCCGGCACCGTGCCGCCGCCCGCCAAGGAAGCGCCCGGACCCGCGCCCGCCAAGGGCAAGCCCGCGGCGAAGCCCGGCAGGCAGGCCGGGAAACCCGCCGAGACGGCGGCCGAGAAACCCGCGGAGACACCCGCGATGCCGGATCCCGGCCTGCCGCAACGGCGCGCCGCGGCGATCGTCGATTACCTGCTCAAGGCCGGCATTCCGGCCGCCCGCATCGCCGCCGCACCGGCCGAGGCCGCCACCGACCGCCGGACGGTCGCCTTCGCCCTGCGCTCGTGAGTTCCGTCGTGCTCATCCTCCTGTCCGCCGCCTGGCCGGGCCTCGTCGCCGCGCTCGTGATCGGATCGGCACCGGCCTCTGGGCCGGCCTGCCCGCCGGCCGGGCCCCACGCCTCGCCGCCGCCCTCATCGCGCTTCTCGCCGCCGCGACCGCCGCCACGGCCCTCGCCGGCCTCGTGCCGGGGCGCGAGGGGTTGTGGGTCGAGAGCGGTGCCCTGATGCTGGCGGCCTATGTCGTCGGCTGCGGGATGGGCGGGCTCGGCAACGGGCGCCGGGCGAGCCCTTGATGATTCTGCGTCGTCCGCCCCCGGGACGACGAATCAGGCGCGGGTTTCCCCCTCCCCGCTCTGCGGGGAGGATGGCCTGCGGCGAGTGCGTAGCACTCGTGCCAGGCCGGGAGAGGGGACGCCGCTTCCGGAGAAGTCGCGACCTCCACGAAGAGCGCTCCCTGGATCAGCGTCGCGCTGCCCCTCCCGGCGGGACTGCGTCCCGCCGCTCCGCCTCAGCGGGCCAGATGCCGGTCGAAGAACCGGGTGATCTCCTCGAACACCGCCTTCGTCTCCGGCGCGGTGTCGTCGCGGATGTAGTGGGCGTGCGACTGTCCCTCGCCGACCTGGAGAAAGGCCTCGACCCCGGCGTCCCGCAGCTTGCGGTGGACTCGCACGGTGTTCGACAGGAGCAGGTCCCGGGTCCCCGTCGTCAGGATCGTCGGCGGGAAGCCGTGCATGTCGCCATAGACCGGCGACAGCATCGGATCCTTCAGGTCGTGGCCGTTGGCATAGACCTTGGCGCCGGCGTCGCAGAAGCCGTCGGGGGAGACCAGCACGTTGTCGAGCATCGCGTTGGTGACGAAGCTGTCGCCGACCTTGGTCGTGTCCGACATCGGGGTGCCGGGAGCGATCGCGGCCGGCAACGGCAGCCCCTCCTGCTTGGCGCGCAGGACCATCGCGAGCGTCAGCGCCCCGCCGGCCGAGGTGCCGAAGATCGCGGTCTTCTTCGGGTCGGTCGTGCGGGTGACCGCCTTCCAGACGGTCATGGCGTCGTCGTGGGCGGCCGGATAGGTCGCCTCCGGCGGCATGCGGTAATCGACCGAGACGACCTTGAAGCCGCCGAACCCGGCCATGAAGATCGCCTCGGGCAGCCCGGCCTCGCCGGGATTGAGCACGTAGCAGCCGCCATGGACGTGGACGAGGAGCCGGTCGCGGTTCTCCGGCCGGAGGTCCTTCGGGGTGACGATGTAGGCCCGCACGCCGTCGATGGTGGTCGGCTCGACCGTGACCTTCAGCCGCTCGAGCATGCCGGGCACCAGCTTGCGCAAGCTTGCGGCCCCGGCCTCCGCCACCGGCTTCCACTCCTCGCCGGTCTTCGGCTGGATGTTCCAGTTGGTGCGCAAGGGGGCGCCGATGATCCTGCCCATCTGCGGGCTGACATCGGCGGGCACCGGCACGCTTTTGGCCGGCACCTGCAGCGGCGGCGCGTCCTGGGCCGCGAGCGACGTGACGGCGAGCACACCCGCGAGGGCGCCGCCCAACCGGCCGAGCCGGCGCGCGTTGACGAACATGGGCCTTTCCTCCGACGGACCGCCCCCGCCGTCTCGTGCGGCGTGTCGCGGTGCGGGGAAGTGTAGGCGGAAGCGCGGCGTTAGACCAATGCTCCCTCGGCACGGAACACGGTGGAGCCGGAAGACGAGCATTGCGCCGTGGATCGTGTCGACGGCCGCGCCATCCCTCACCCCATCACCAACCCCCCATCCACGGTCAGCACCTGCCCGGTCACGAACCGGCTCTCCTCTCCGGCGAGGAAGAGCACCGGCCCGGCCACGTCCTCCGGCGTCGCGAGGCGGCGCAGCGGGGTCTGGGCGATCAGCGCCTCGCGCACGTCCTCCGGCGTGTCCCGGCTCGCATCGGTCCCGGTGACCAGCCCCGGCGCCACGCAATTGACCCGCACGCCGATCGGCCCGAGCTCGGCCGCGAGGTTGCGGCTGAAGCCGATCAACGCCGCCTTCGCGGTGGTGTAGTCGTGGTAGGGGATGCTCGGGCGCGCCACGAGGTCGCTCGCCAGGTTGACGATGGCGCCGCCGCTGCGCCGGGTCATCAGCGGCAGCAGCGCCTGGACGACCGTGTAGGCCGCCCGCACCGCGCCGTCGAACTGGCGCTGGTAGGACTCCCACGGCACGTCGCGGAAGCGCATCCGACGATCCGGATCGAAGCGGTAGGGCGCGAAGGCGTTGTTGACGATCGCGTCGAGGCGGCCGACCTCCTCGGTGATCGTTTCCGCGAGGAAAGCCACCGCATCCGCATCGGTCACGTCCGCAGCGACCGCCAGGGCCTGGCCGCCGAGCGCCCGGCAGCGTTCGGCCACCGCCTCGGCGGCGGCAGCGTTCTCGCGGTAATTGACGATGACGAGCCCGCCTTGCGCCGCAAAGGCCGTGGCGATGGCCGCACCGATGCCGCGGCTCGCTCCCGTGACCAGGATGGCGCGGTCGCCGAACCTCATCGGGTGCCCTCCTTGCCCGGGATCAGGTCGCTCTTCACGACCTGCCCCATGTCGAGGGGCCGGCTGATGAGGCCGAGCTTGCGGAACTGGTCGGCGCCCTGCTGCAGGACGGGCAGGTCGAAATGGCCCAGCCCCTCGCGCCCGGTGGTCGGCGACACGCTCGACAGGTTGCGCAAGGAGATCACCTCGCGGTTGATCGCCTCGTCGCGGCCGTTGATCGCCCGGGTGACCGCGAGCCGCGCCGCCTCGTCGGGCTTGGCGATCATCCAGGCGGCGGAATCGCGGTAGGCGGCGAGGAAGCGCTTGAGCAGCGGCTTTCTCGCCTCGTAACCGTCGCGCGTCACCACGAAGATGTCGCTCGGCAGGTTGAGGTGGTCGCGCACCGCGATGACATCGACGTCGCCGAGGCCCTTGGCGCGGCCGACGAGCAGCCCGGTATCGGTGGCCGCCGTCGCATCGACCTGCCCCTGGATCAGGGGAGCGAAGTTGAGGAGCCCCGTGACCTCCACCGTCACGTCGCTCTCCTTCAGCCCGGCGGCGGCGAGCAGCAGGAGCAGGTGCTGGCGGGTGCCGCTCGCGAGGCTGTAGACGCCGACGCGCTTCCCCTTGAGATCGGCGATCGAGCGGATGCCGCGGCTCTTCGGCGAGACCACGTTGAAGACGTTCTGCGGGTAGATGTTGTAGATCGCCACCAGGTCCGCCCCCTTGTCGAGGGCGAGGTAGAACGAGGCCGGGTCGGTGAAGGCGACGTCGGCCTGGCCCGCCAGCAGCGCCTGGATCGCCGAGCCGCCGCCATTGCCCGGCACGTAATCGAGGGCGATGCCCCGGGCCTTGAACAGCCCGTGATCGGGCTCGGCCAGCAGGTTGGTGATCTCGCTGATCGGCTGGCTCCAGCCGCCGACCGTGACCTTGTCGAGGGTCTGCGCCAGGGCCGAGGAGCCGAGCCAGGCGAGGGCGAGGACGAGGAGCAGGCGGAAGGACATCGGGTTCAGTCTCTCGCGTAACGGCGCAGGATCAGGGATTCGAGCCCCCGGGCGGCCTCGTAGACGGCCATGCCGAGGGCGGTGATCACCACGAACAGGGCCAGGATCAGGCTCGAATCCATCACGCTCTGCGCGGCGATGATCGAGGCGCCGAGGCCCTGGCGCCCGCCGACGAACTCGCCCACCACCGCGCCGACCAGCGCGAGCACGATCGCGACGCGGAACCCCGCCAGGATCACCGGCAGGGCGGTGGGCAGCTTCAGGCGCAGCAGGGTCTGGACCCGGCCCGCGCCGAGCATCCGGAACAGCTCGCGCTGGCCCGGCTCGACCTGGGCGAGCCCCGTCAGGGTGTTCTCGAAGAGCGGGAAGAAGCAGACCAGCGCGGTGATCACCACGGTCGGGGTCAGGCCGAAGCCGAACCACAGGATCAGCAGGGGGCCGAGCGCCAGCTTCGGCACCAGCTGGCTCGCCAGCACGTAGGGGCGCAGCACCCGGTGCAGGCTCGGCCATTCCGACAGCAGGATGCCGGCGCCGAGCCCCAGCACCGTCCCGGCGAGGAGGCCCAGGGCCATCTCGCTGGCGGTGACGCGCAGATGCGGCCAGAGCCGGCCGGAGGCGATCTCGCCCCACAGCGTCCCGGCGACGGCGGACGGCGCCGGCAGGACGAGGGCCGAGACGCGGCCCGAGCGGCACCACGCCTCCCAGGCGATCAGCAGGGCCGCCAGCAGCAGGGCGGAGGCGAGCCGCGTCCTCACGCCGCCCGCCCGATCGCCGGGGAGGGACCGTCCATGACCGCGCGCAGCGACCGGCACGCGGCCCCGAAGGCGGGCTCGTAGCGGATCCCCGGCGGTCGCGGACGCGGCAGCGGGATCGCGCCCTCGTGGACCAGGCGCCCGGCCGCCATCACGCCGACCCGGTCGCCGAGATAGACGGCCTCGGCGATGTCGTGGGTGACGAACAGCGCCGCGGTGCCGCGGGAGGCGCACAGGCGCAGGAGGTCGTCCTGCAGCTCCTCGCGGGTCAGCGCGTCCAGCGCCGCGAAGGGCTCGTCGAGGAGGAGCAGGCCCGGCTGCGTCACCAGTGCGCGGGCGAGCGCGACCCGGCTCTGCTGCCCGCCCGACAGGGCGCCGGGCCGGCGCCCGGCGAGGTCGCCGAGGCCCATCGCCGCGAGGAGATCGCGGGCCGCCTCCCGGTCGGGGCCCTGCGGCCGGCGCTTGAGCGAGACCGGCAGGAGCACGTTGTCGAGGGCGGAGAGCCAGGCGAGCAGGGTCGGGGCCTGGAACACGAAGCCGACGCCCGGCGCCGGCCCGCGCAGAGGCTCCCCGCCGATCCGGACGAGGCCCGCATCCGGCGCGATCAGCCCGGCGGCGAGCTTGAGCAGGGTGGTCTTGCCGCAGCCGCTGCGGCCGAGCAGGCAGTGGATCGCCCCGCGGGGGATCGCCCAGTCGACGCCCGCCACGGTCTCGGCTTCGTCGCCGGGGAAGCGGTAGCGGACGCCGTCGAGGGCGAGATGGGCGTCAATCGGCATAGGGCGCAAAGCCTTCCGCCGCGGCCTCGGCGCCGGCCTCGATTTCCGTCATCGTCACGAGGTCGAGCAGGCTGAAGCGGCCGTCATGGTGCCAGCCGGCCTCCGGCGCGGTCATGCGGCCGATGGCCGAGATCCGGGTGACGCCGATGCCGGCCAGGTCGTCGGCGAGCGCCATGAGCCGCGCCGGGGCGGCGGCGATCCCGGCGGTCTGGAGATGGACGCGATGGGGCGCGACCAGGGCCGGCACCTCCGCCAGATCGTCGACCGCGACGACCGCCACGCTGCGGTTGAGGCCCGACGGGCTCAAAGCCACCGCGGCATCGAGCAGGACGACGCTCCACGGATCGGCGGGATCGCCGAGCAGCGTCGCACCCCCATCGAGGGCCCGCATCTCGTGGGCGCTGCGCCAGGCCGCGATGGCTGCCCCCTCGCCCGGGTCGAGCCGCCGGCGCGGATGGCGGCTCGCGACAGCGGCGAGTTCGTGGGCGAGGTGGCGGGCGAATTCGTGCGGCGCGACCGAGCCGCCGCGCTCGACGAACAGCATCTGCGGCGCGTAGCAGCCCTGCTGCTCGTAGCGGACGACATCCTGGGCGGCGAGGCGGGCGAGCGGCCCGGCGCGCCGGCTGTCCAGGGCCTCCCGGGCGATCATGGCAAAGCCGATGCGGTGGCCGTGGGGCAGGAACCGGGTGGTGACCGGGACTTTCGCGCGGAGCGCCGCCAGGGTGTCGTTGCCGCCATACGCCATGACGCACTCGGCTTGGGTGAGGAACACCGCCTCCGACCCGCCTTCTCCGCCCTTCCACCAAGTGATGGCGAGGCATTCGCCGAGTTCCGCATCGGCCTCGGCGATCAGTTGCGCGAACCAGCCGGCGGTCAGCGGCTCGGCGGAGGCGAGCTTGCCGACCGTGCCGGCCTTGACCAGCAATCCCGAGACGAGGCTCCACAGCGGCAGGGCCGGGACGTTGCCGGCCCAGACATGCAGCAGCAGGTCCGGCCCCCGCGCCCGCACCAGCCCGCCCTTCACCGCCGGCTGGAAGCCGTCGAGCACGCCCGGATTGGAAAAATCCTCGGCGAGGAAGCGCAGCAGCTGCGGCCGCCGGAAGGTCTTCAGATAGCTCGTCAGGCCGAGCCGCACCGTCTCGCGGTCGTAGCCGGTGACGACCGGCAGCAGCGCCTCGGCCTTGCGGCGCAGCGGATGGGTCCGGTCAAGCAGGCAGGCGCTCGCCCGGTCGATCGCCGCGACGATCCGGCCCGTCTCCATCCGCCGCAAGGTCTCGCGGGCGCGGGTGCGGACATGGCGGCACAGGGCCTCGGCCTGATCCCCGGTCAGGTCCGGCAGCGCCACCGCGACGGTCTCGCCCCAGGCCCGATGCTCGACGACGCGCCGGCCGATCGATTCGGGGCCGAGCCCCGGCAGGTATCCGGCCTCCTCGAGCGGGCTCATCCCTGCGCGGCGGCCAGGAACTCGGCCACCGCGACCGAGCAGCCGCGCGACGCCGATCCCTCGACCCGGCCGAGCAGCCGGAAGCCGCCCGGTACGATCACGCCGGCATCCTCGGTGAGGATCGCCGAGACGGAATTGAAGTGAGCGAGATCGTGGTGGACCAGCACGCCGGTCTCGCCCTCGGGGACATCGATGCCGGTGAGCGGATCGACGACGCGGCTGCGGATCCAGTGCGGGCCGGACTTCACCGGCGGACAGATTGCGTTGCCGTCGTCGTAGAACTGGGTACTCAGCTCGGTCATGCCGTACATGTTGAGGCAGGAATCGCGCGGCACGCCGAAGCTTGCCGAGAGCCCGTCATAGAAGGCGTCCGGCTCGATCTCACGCGACTGGCCCTTGAAGCCGCCGGTATCGAACAGGAAGCTTCCCGGCGGCAGGGCGAAGCGGCGGCCTCGCTCCTTCAGCGCGTCCATCACCGGCACGAAGGCGTAGGTGGCTCCCAGAAGGGCATAGGGCTCGCCCGAGGCTTCGGCCTGCGCCAAAGCCGCCAGCAGCGCATCGAGGTCGAGGCCGTTCGGCCCGACGAAGACCGCGCTGTCCGACGTGCCGAAATGGTCCTTGGCCAGCGCCAGGTAATGGGCCAGCGAGGAGTTCGGCAAAGCCGCCTCGTCCGGAAACAGGATTCCCATCCGGATCCTGTCCCGCCCGCGCATGATCCGGGCGGCGAAACCCGCCAGCATCGAGGCGTCGTAGACCGCGAGCGTCGGGTGATAGCTGCGGCCGCGCCCGCTCCCGGTCGTGCCGCTCGTCATGAACACCCGCGCGGCCGCGTCGGGCGGACGGCAGCTCAAGGTCAGGTCCTTGAACGCCTTGATCGGTACCGCCGGGATGTCGCGCCAGCGCCGCACGGCGAGCGGCGTGCGCCCGCGCTGTTGCGCGAAGCGGCGATACGGCGCGTTATGGGTGAACTGATAGGCGAAGAGCCGCAGCGCCAGCGCCTCGAACTCCGCCTCGCTCGCGCCCGGCTGTCCGATGAAGTCGAGCAGGGCCTCGACGATCTCCGCTTGCGACATCACGGCCACCTCGCGCCCATTCCGGGCGAAGGCCAGACCGAGCGGAGATCATGCGCGAAAAGACGGAGCGATCGGCCCCAGGCCGCGCCGGTCCCGCATCCCTACGCCGGCATGACCCGGATCAGGTTCATAGGGTCACCGCGGTGCCCGGACGGGTCCGGACCGGCGGAATCTCAGCCTCCTCGCGAGGCTCCCCTGGGAGCGGGGAAGAGTGGGGGTGTGGGGGCGGGTGTCAAGTTGCGATGCGACCCAGGCGCCAGGGCGATCCCTCGCGGCCACGCCGCCCTCCTGGGGTCGGCGTCTGGATCCTGAAGATCGCAAACCACCCCGTCATTCCGGGCTCCGCTGCACGGCTCCGGAATGACGAGGGGAATGTCGAGGCGGCCGATTCGATCGAACGGGCTTTCAGGCCGGGTCGCGAATCGGGGGAACGGAGGGATGGGCCCGCCGGTCAGCCGCCGATATTGTAGGCCGCCAGCGCCGCCATGTTGACGATGTCGGAATCGGTCGCGCCGAGCGGGACGATCTGCACCGCCTTGTCGAGGCCGACGATCAGCGGCCCGAGCACCTGGGCGCCGCCGAGTTCCTGCAGCATCTTGGTGGAGATCGCCGCCGAGTGGAAGGCCGGCATCACCAGCACGTTGGCCGGCTGCTTGAGGCGGCTGAACGGGTACTGGGCGAGCAGGTCCTTGTTCAGCGCGACATCGGCCGACATCTCGCCGTCATACTCGAAATCGACCCGCATCCCGTCGAGGATGCGCACCGCCTCCTGCACCTTCTCGGCGCGCTCGGCCTTGGGGAAGCCGAAGGTCGAGAACGACAGCATCGCCACCCGCGGCTCGTAGCCGAGGCGCCGCGCCACGCCCGCCGCCTCAATGGCGATGCCGGCGAGTTCCTCGGCACTCGGCATCTCGTGGATCGCGGTGTCGGCCACCAGCACCACCCGGCCGCGGGCGAGGCAGAGCGAGACGCCGATCACCCGGTGGCCGGGCTTGTGGTCGATGACCCGGCGCACGTCCTCGAGCGCGATCGAGTAGTTGCGGGTGGTGCCGGTCACCATCGCGTCGGCGTCGCCGAGGGCCACCATCGAGGCGGCGAAGTGGTTGCGGTCCTGGTTGATCAGGCGCTGGCAGTCGCGGAACAGGTAGCCCTTGCGCTGCATCCTCGCGTAGAGGAACTGCGCGTAGACGCTGTTGCGGTCGGACTTCGCGGCGTTGTGGATCTCGATGTTGTCGCGGCCGGCGAGATCGATGCCGGCGGCCTCGGCATTGGCCATCACCCGGTCCTCGCGGCCGACCAGGATCGCGGTGCCGAGACCCTGGTTGACGAAGGAGATCGCGGCGCGGATCACCACCTCCTCCTCGCCCTCGGCGAAGACGACGCGCTTGGGGTACTTGCGCACCCGCTCGAACACCCGGTTCAGCGTGCCGGCGACGGGATCGCGCCGGGCCGAGAGCTGGGCCCGGTAGCGGTCCATGTTGTCGATGGGCTTGCGGGCGACCCCGGTCTCCATCGCGGCCTTCGCCACCGCCGGCGGGATGGTGAAGATGAGGCGCGGATCGAACGGCACCGGGATGATGTACTCGCGCCCGAAGCGCGGCCGCGTGCCCTGGTAGGCCGCCGCCACCTCGTCCGGCACGTCCTCGCGGGCGAGCGCGGCGAGCGCCTGCGCCGCCGCGATCTTCATCTCCATGTTGATCGTGGTCGCGTGCACGTCGAGCGCGCCGCGGAAGATGTAGGGGAAGCCCAGAACGTTGTTGACCTGGTTCGGGTAGTCCGAGCGCCCGGTCGCCACGATCGCGTCGTCGCGGACCTGCGCCACCTCTTCGGGAGTGATCTCCGGATTCGGGTTCGCCATCGCGAAGATGATCGGCTGCGGCGCCATCGAGGCGATCATTTCAGGGGTGAAGGCGCCCTTCACCGAGAGGCCGAACACGATGTCGGCGCCCTCCAGCGCCTCCTCGAGGGTGCGCTTCGAGGTCGCGACCGCGTGGGCCGACTTCCACTGGTTCATGCCCTCGGTGCGGCCCTGGAACACCACGCCCTTGGTGTCGCACAGGATCACGTTCTCGGAGCGGAAGCCCAGCGCCTTGACGAGCTCGATGCAGGCGATGCCCGCCGCACCCGCGCCGTTGACGACGAGCCTGGCCTCGGAGATGTCGCGGCCGGTCAGGTGCAGGGCGTTGATGATGCCCGCCGCCGAGATGATCGCGGTGCCGTGCTGGTCGTCGTGGAAGACCGGGATGTCCATCAATTCCCGCAGGCGCTCCTCGATGATGAAGCACTCGGGGGCCTTGATGTCCTCCAGGTTGATGCCGCCGAAGGTCGGCCCGAGATAGCGCACGCAGTTGATGAACGCCTCGGCATCCTCCGTCCCGACCTCGAGGTCGAAGGAATCGATGTCGGCGAAGCGCTTGAACAGGACGGCCTTGCCCTCCATCACGGGCTTCGAGGCGAGCGCGCCGCGATTGCCGAGGCCGAGGATCGCGGTGCCGTTCGAGATCACCGCCACGAGGTTGCCCTTGGCGGTGTAGTCGTAGGCGAGTGCCGGATCGTCCGCGATGGCGAGCACCGGCACGGCGACGCCGGGCGAGTAGGCGAGCGACAGGTCGCGCTGCGTCGCCATCGGCTTCGTCGCCACCACCTCCAGCTTGCCCGGGCGGCCCTGCTGGTGGAATTGCAGCGCCTCCTGGTCGGTGAAGGTCGGGCGCTTGCCGCGGGTGACGGGGCGGGACTCGCTCATGCCAAGCTCTTCTTTCAACGACAGGATCACGCTGACCGCGGGACACGTCCCTTAGGGCCATGATCCGGCCGGCTCAAGCGGCGCCGGAGCGCTAAACCCGATCGGTCGGCCATTTTAATCGGGGACGACCATCCCCATCATCCCCGCTGTGCCGGCCTGGAGCCTGCGCCTCCGCCTCTGTTAGTCTGCCAGACCACGATGCCGCGGACCCGACAGCCCCCCGATCTCATGACGATGGACAGCGATACCGGCCGCCTGCTGCGCAACGAGGCGTACGAGCCCGCCGACGAGGCGCCTGCGCCGCCGCCCGCCCGCGGCCGGCGTTCCGCCGCGCCCGACGACGAGGCCAAGGTCTCGCCGATGATGGCGCAGTACATCGAGATCAAGGCGGCCAATCCCGATTCCCTGCTGTTCTACCGCATGGGGGATTTCTACGAGCTGTTCTTCGAGGATGCCGAGACCGCCTCGCGGGCGCTCGGCATCGTGCTCACCCGCCGCGGCAAGCATGGCGGCGCCGACATCCCGATGTGCGGCGTGCCGGTCGAGCGCTCCGACGATTACCTCCAGCGCCTGATCGGGCTCGGCCACCGGGTCGCGGTCTGTGAGCAGACCGAGGATCCGGCGGAAGCCAAGAAGCGCGGCTCGAAATCGGTGGTGCGGCGCGAGGTGGTGCGCCTCGTGACGCCAGGCACCATCACGGAAGACCGCCTGCTCGATCCCGGCCGGGCCAACGTGCTCCTGGCGCTCGCCCGCCGCCGCGCCTCGGATTCGGCCTGGTGTTACGGGCTGGCCGCCGTCGACATCTCGACCGGGCGCTTCTCCCTCGGCGAGGTCGACGGCGCCGGCCTGGCCGCCGAGATCGCCCGCCTCGATCCGCGCGAGATCGTGATGGGCGACGCGATCCACCAGGATCCGGACGTGTCCCGGCTGTGGCGCGACACCCGGGCCGCCGTCACCCCGGTCGGCCGCGGCGACGTCGATCCGGCCTCGGCCGAGCGGGCGATCAAGGAGCAGTTCGGCGTCCAGACCCTCGACGGGTTCGGCGCCTTCAGCCGGGTCGAGATCGCGGCGGCGGGCGCCGTCCTGCACTACATCGCCCGCACCCAGCTCGGCGCCAAGGTGACCTTGAGCCCGCCGGCCCGCCAGGCGGCGGGCGCGAGCCTGATGATCGACGCGGCGACGCGCCAGAACCTGGAACTCACCCGCACCCTCTCGGGCGAGCGCGCAGGCAGCCTGCTCGCCGCCATCGACCGCACGGTCGGCGGCGCCGGGGCACGGCTGCTCGCCGAGCGGCTGGCCGGCCCCTCGACCGATCTCGCGCTGATCCGGCGCCGCCACGACGCGGTCGAGTTCCTGGTGGCCGAGGGGGCCTTGCGGGCGGAACTGCGGGCCGAGCTGGCGCGGGCCCCCGACATGGCTCGCGCCTTGACCCGGATCGGCCTCGGCCGGGCCGGCCCCCGCGACCTCGCCGCGCTCCGCGACGGGCTCATGGCCGCCCGCGGCATCGCCACCGCGCTCGCCGGGGCCGGCGCGCTGCCGGGCGAGATCGGCAAGGCCGCCCGCATCCTCGCCGGCCTCGACGAGGCGCTTGCCGACGATCTCGCCGCGGCGCTCGCCGACGACCTGCCGTTGCAGCGCCGCGACGGCAATTTCGTCCGTGAGGGCTACCGGCCCGAGCTCGACGAATCCCGCACGCTCCAGCGCGATTCACGCCAGGTCGTCGCCGGGCTCCAGGCCCGCTACGCCTCGGAGACCGGCTGCCGGACGCTGCGGATCAAGCACAACAACCTGCTCGGCTACTTCATCGAGGTGCCGCAGGCCTTCGGCGAGACCCTGCTGAAGGATCCCTGGCGCGCCACCTTCGTCCACCGCCAGACCATGGTGGATGCGATGCGCTTCACCAGCGTCGAGCTGGGCGAGCTGGAAACCAGGATCGCCAACGCCGCCGGCCGGGGGCTCGCCCTCGAACTCGAGATCTTCGAGGGCCTGTCCAAGGCCGTGATGGCCGAATCCGATTCGATCGTGGCGGCGGCCGGCGCGCTCGCGGCTTTGGATGTCGCGGCCTCGCACGCGGAACTCGCCGTCGAGCTGAACTGGACCCGCCCTCGCGTCGATGACGGCCTCGCCTTCCGGATCGAGGGCGGGCGCCATCCCGTCGTCGAGGCGGCGCTGACCAGGGCCGGCGAGGCCTTCATCGCCAATGCCTGCGACCTGTCGGGCACCGAAGCCGGCCAGATCCTCCTCGTCACCGGCCCGAACATGGGCGGCAAGTCGACCTTCCTGCGCCAGAACGCCTTGATCGCGGTGCTGGCCCAGATGGGCGCCTTCGTGCCGGCGACCTCGGCCCATCTCGGCCTCGTCGACCGGCTGTTCTCCCGCGTCGGCGCCGCCGACGACCTGGCACGCGGCCACTCGACCTTCATGGTCGAGATGGTCGAGACCGCGGCGATCCTCAACCAGGCGACGAAGCGCTCCCTGGTGGTGCTCGACGAGATCGGGCGGGGCACCGCGACCTTCGACGGCCTGTCGATCGCCTGGGCCTGCCTGGAGCACCTGCACGGCGCCAATGGCTGCCGGGCGCTCTTCGCCACCCATTTCCACGAGCTGACGGGCTTGGCGCAACGCCTCGACCGCCTCTCCAACGCTACCCTCAAGGTGACCGAGTGGAAGGGCGACGTGGTCTTCCTGCACGAGGTGGTGCCGGGTGCGGCCGACCGCTCCTACGGCCTCCAGGTCGCGCGGCTGGCCGGCCTGCCCGCCCCGGTGATCGCCCGCGCCAAGGCCCTGCTCGCCGAGCTGGAGCGAGGGGAGGGCGGGTCCGGCCGGCGGAAGGCGCCCGCCGAATTGCCGCTCTTCGCCGCCATGCCGGCAGCTCCTCCCGCACCTGTGCCCGTGGCGAAGCCCGATCCGGTCGTGCAACTGCTCGACGGGATCGACCCGGATGCGCTGAGCCCGCGCGAGGCGCTGGATGCGCTCTATCGGCTCAAGGCGGCGCAGACGGAGGGGTAGGCCGCGCCGCTGCCGGCCCGACGGATCCTGACGGCGCGCCGACGCGCGAGAGTTGCAGGGGCGTGCCTCCACGGAGAGCGCCGGACTGCGTCGTGCCGTCGAGGGGCTTGCGATCGACGGGGCAGGATCACGCCGGGCCAGCCGGGCGGGATACTGCAGAACCGCCCTCGAAGGCGGCCCTATTGCGGGACCTTCTCGTCCATCTCCGGCAACTGGAACGTCGCCTGCGGCCGTACGGTCTCGACCCCATCGACCGATCGGAACTCGCTGGCCAGCGCAGGGTCGCTCGTCCCGACGATCGTGCGGAAGCGCGGAATCGTTTCCTGGATATGGAGGCCTTTTGCTTCGAGGGACCTGGCGACATCGGCGATGTCGGCGCGCTTGTCCTTCTCGACCATGATAACCATTCCGACGTCAGCCATGGCAGTGATCCATCTTGACAAGGTCTCTCGACTCAATGTCGGTTGGTTCGTGACCGAGCGCAAGCCGGTAGACCGGCCTGCGCTCGGTTGTCCGCGTCACTGCCTTTGCGCCGTCACGGCACGGTGGCGACGATGACGGTCCCCGGCCCCTGGACGAGGCCGCTGCCGTAGTCGCGGGCCGGGCCGATCGGGCGCGAGGCGGCGATCAACGCGTTCCAGAGACGGCGGCCGCGTAGGGAAGGATTGGCGCTGGCGAGCAGCGCCGCGACGCCCGCGACGTGCGGGCAGGCCATGCTGGTGCCCGGCAGCACCCGCGACAGTCGGGGCCGGGGAAACGCCGAGTAGACCGCCGTGCCCGGACCGGCGATGTCGAGCTTGCTCCCGTCGGCATTCACCGCCCCGCAGGAGAACGGCGCGACCTTGAGCTTCGGATCGACTGCCCCGACCGCCATGATCGAGGGCGAGTTGGCTGGCGCACCGATGGGCGCGATATAGCCGAAGGCACGGGTGTTGTCGTTGCCAGCGGCCGCGATGATCAGGCAGTCCTCGTCGAGGGCGGCGAGCCCGGCCTCCTCGTAGGTCGGGTCGTGGGGCTCGTCCGGTTGGGTCGGTCGGCCGAGCGACATCGAGATGACGGTGCAGCCCTGGTCGATCGCCCAGTTCATGCCCCGGAGGATGTCGCCTTCGGTTCCGGCTCCGCGATCGTCCAGCACCTTGCCGATATAGAGGTCGACGTCGGGCGCCACGCCGTAGCGCCGGCCGATCGCCGACTTGGCCGGGCCGGCGAGGGTTCCGGCCGTGTGCGTGCCGTGCCCCTGCACGTCCTGCACCGAACCGTCCGGTACGAAGCTCCGGCTGACGATCGTGCGCCCGACGAAGTCGGGATGCTCGAAATCGAGGCCGGTATCGAGGACCGCGACCTTGATCCCCTTGCCGGTCTGCGCCGTGCCGAGCGCCCGGATGGCCTGGAGACCCCAGGTGAACTCGTCCGTATCAGCATGGGCTGCCGCCTCCGCGGCGGCCATCTCCGCCGCTGCGGCGGCGGCGGTGGGCGCGCCCGTGGCCCCGGGATACCCGTTCACCAGGATCGACAGCCCTTCCCGCACCCAGGCGGCATAGCGTTGCTCAAGTTCGCCGACGGCGAAGAGATAGAATTCCGGCCGTACGATCACGCCGTCTTCCGCCGCGAGGCTTGCCACCCGCGCGCCGACATCCTGCTGGGGATGGATGATCGCGACCTTGAACCGGTCGACGACGAGGCCACCCTCCGGCGCGTCCGCGTCTGGAGCCGGTAGCGGCGCGTCTCCGGTCTCGCGCAGGTCGAGCGTGCGGATGCCGGTCTTGTCCGCGATCAGTGTCTGCGCCCGTGCCGCCTCGATCCCGGGGGCGAATTTGACGATGTAGCGCCCGGTGGCTTGCGGGCGCGGCGGCTCGGGAAAATTGTTTTTCAAATTCATGGTGCAAATCCTCCCGCAGAAACCGGAACGCCACCACGATATCATAGTAATTATTATATGTTCAACATTCATTTAAGAAATGACAAATACTGTAGGATTTGTAAGTGATTCGATCGTGTATTTATCATCGTTATAATGCCTTTTTTCAATTTTACATTCAAGAAAAATATCCCTGTTATTGTTTGTCGCAGAAAATTCATATTACTTATGCATTATTGTCGATTGTCATTTGGCGTTCCAGATTGGCGACGCGCGTGCGACAATCGAATGAACAGGGCTGGAGCGTGCGGCTAGAGCATTTTCCAACGAAGTGGATACCGGTTCGTCGCAGAAAATGCGGCAAAATCAACGACCTAGAGAGCTTCGCGATTGCAACGCGATCGTGAAGTGCTCTAGATCGGGAACTCATCTTCTGGCGTCCCCGACCGTCGCTCTCGATCGGGAGCGGAGAACCTACAAGGTCGGCGACAGCACCACCCCGTCCGGCGGCTCCATCGGCACCCTGCCGTGGTAGCGCCCCGCCACATAGGCGAGCGCCGCCCGGACCACCCGCTCGGAATACGGCTTGGCGATGATCCCGGCGGCGCCTGCGAAATCCGGCGGCACGCGCTTGGCGTTGGCGGTGGTGAACAGCACCGTCAGGCCGGGCCGGGCGCTCAGGGTCCGGGCCACCGCGACGCCGGTCGGGCCGTCGGCGAGGTGGATGTCGACGAGGGCGATGTCGGGGGCGAGGTCGCGGGCGAGCGTGATCGCGTCGCCCGAGCGGGTCGCGACGCCGACCGGGACGTAGCCCGCTTCCTCCAGCAGGCATTCGAGTTCGAGGGCGATGAACGCCTCGTCCTCGACGATCAGGACCCGCAGGCCCTCCGCGCTCAATGGGTGGTTCCGAGCGGCAGGACGACGTGGGCGCGGGTGCCGGGCTGAAGATCCTCGAAGGTCAGGGTGCCGCGCAGCTGGCGCACCAGCATGCCGACGAGGTCGCGGCCGAAGCCCTCGGGGTTGTCCGATTGCGCAGGCAGGCCGATGCCGTCGTCGCGGATGTCGAGGATCAGGCGCTCGCCCTCCGCGCGGGCGGTGATGGCGACGCGGCCGCGCCGCTCGCCCGGGAAGGCGTGCCGGACCGCGTTGACGGCGAGTTCGTGCACCAGGAGCGCCAGGGGTGCGGCCATCGAGGCCGGCACCGCCACCGCCTCGACATCGACCGACAGGGCGATCCGGTCCGTGTCGAGGCCGGCTTCGAGCTCCGCCGCGAAATCGTCGGCGAAGTCGCGCAGGTCGAACCGGGCGACGTCGCTCACCGCGTAGAGCAGGCGGTGGGCGGTGGCGAGCGCCCCGATCCGGTCGGCCATGCTGCGCAGCACCTCGCGGCAGGCCGCGTCCCGGGCGCGCCGGGCCTTGAGCAGCACCAGGGAGGAGATCACCTGGAGGTTGTTCTTCACCCGGTGATCGACCTCGTGCAGCAGGGCGGTCTGCTGGTCGAGGGCGGCCTGGAGGGCCCGGTTGCGCGCCGCGAGATCCTGGGCGAGGCCGTCCTTCTCCTGCGCCAGCGCCCGTTCGGCCTCGCGGGTCCGGGTGATGTCGGTGAGCACCGCGAAGAAGGAGCGCACCCGCCCCGCCTCGTCCCGCACCGGGTTGAGCGCCATGGCGTTCCAGAACGAATGGCCGTCCTTGCGGTAATTGAGAAGGTCGACCCGCAGGGGCGTGCCCCGCGCCACCGCGTCCCGCACCTGGGCGATGGCGGCGGGATCGGTGTCGGGTCCCTGGAGGAAGCGGCAGTTGCGGCCGAGCACCTCCCCGGCCGCGTAGCCGGTGAGCCGGCAGAAGGCCTCGTTGACGAACACGACCGGGTTGTCGGGCAGGGCCGGATCGGTCATCAGCATCGGCGCCTCGCTGGCGCGGAAGGCGGCCAGGAAAGGCGCATCGGAGTAAGGCGCATCGGAGTATGCGGCATAGGAGAGGGGCGCGTCCGCCGACGGCCCCTCAGCCCGGCGCGCATTCCACGTCCCGAACTGCCTCTCAGCGTCCAACCCGATCATCCGCAACCCGCCCGTTCGCGGCCGGCTCCGCCCAGCCGATCCGTGGCGGAGCGGGACAGCAGTCCCATCTCTCCACAGCGAACCCGCGACCCTGGGCGGGGTTCCCGCCCGGAACGTAAGCTGCGGTGGACACAATGTTAATTCTTTGTCCACCATGATCCCGCCCACATGCTGGCGTGGATTGCGCGGCGGCGGCCGGGTTCGGCGTCTCGCATCCCGACCGGATCGACCTCCGGCCGGGTCTCCGGTTCTCGTCGCGAAACCGGCCACCCTGTCGCGAAACCTGCCCGGGAGACGGCGATCACGATGACGACAACGGCCGGGACACAGGGAACGGGCTGGCTCGCCCGCACCCGCGCCACCCTGCGGGACGTGATGGCGGACCGGCAGATGGCCCTGATGCTGGTGCTCGGCTTCGGCGCCGGGCTGCCGATCCTGCTGGTCTTCGCAACGCTGTCGGCCTGGCTGCGCAGCGCCGGCATCGAGCGGTCGAGCATCGGGCTCCTCAGCTACGTCTCGCTCGCCTACACGCTGAAGTTCCTCTGGGCCCCGGTCATCGACCGGCTCGACCTGCCCGTCCTGTCGCGGTGGCTCGGCCGGCGCCGGGCCTGGATGCTGCTGGCGCAACTCGCCGTGGCGGCGGGTCTCGTCGCGATGAGCCGGGCCGATCCGGCGAACGCGCTCGGCTACACGGTCGTCTGCGCGCTCGTCATCGCCTTCGCCTCGGCGACCCAGGACATCGTGGTCGACGGCTGGCGCATCGATTCCGCCCCGACCGAGCGCCAGGGCATGATGCTGGCCTCCTACCAGCTCGGCTATTCCCTGGCGCGGATCTGCGCCGGGGCCGGCGCGCTCTTCGTCGCCGACGCCTATGGCTGGGCCCCTGCCTATGCCAGCATGGCGCTCCTGATGGCGCTCGCCGTCGCCGGCACCCTGGCGGCGCCGAAGGTGCAGGCGCGCGATCCCGGCCCCCGGCGCGGCTGGCGCCACGCCCTGCGCGAGGCGGTGGTCGATCCCTTCGCCGATCTCGTGCGCCGCAAGGGCTCGGGCCTGGTGCTGATCCTGGCGCTGATCACCGTCTACCGCCTGCCCGACATCGTCTCAGGCATCATGGCGAATCCGCTCTACATCGACATGAAGTTCTCCCTGTCGGAGATCGCCACGGTGTCGAAGGTCTACGGCGTCTGGGTCGGCATCGCCGGGGCCTTCGCGGGCGGCATCGCGGTGAGCCGGCTCGGCCTCTATCCGGCGCTGCTGATCGGCGGCATCGCGGCCTCGGCCTCGAACCTGATGTTCGCCTGGCTGGCGCTCGCCGGCCACGACCTGCCGCTCCTGGTCGCCAGCATCAGCATCGACAACTTCGCCGGCGCCTTCGCGGGTACGGCGCTCATCGCCTACATGTCGAGCCTGACCTCGCCGGCCTTCGCGGCGACGCAATACGCGCTGCTCTCCTCGCTCTACGCCCTGCCGGGCAAGTTCGTCGGCGGCTTGTCGGGCTTTGCCGTCGAGTCGATGGGCTACCCGGCCTTCTTCGTGATGACCGCCGCCGTGGGCATCCCGGTCACCCTGCTCTGCCTCGGCCTGCGGCTCCTGCCCGGCGAGACCGAGCCGGCTCGATCGGAGGAACTGCCGGCGCGGGCGTGAGGCGCGATACGGGAGGCCCTTGCGGAACCCGCCCCCGGCGCCCCAGCTTTAATCCGCCAGTTGCGCAGTGTCTGCGAGGGAGCGCCCGTGTCCGAGATCGTCGCCGTCGAGCCCGCCCCGTCCCCCGTTCCGGTCGGGGCGCCGGAGCCGTTGAGCGCCGAGGACCGCGAGGCGTTGCGCCGGGCGGTCGGTTCCCTGGAGCGTCCGAGTCTCGCCGGCCGGCTCTCCGCGATGGCCGGCGCGCCCCTCGACCTGATCACCCGCGCCCTGCCGGCGCCCGTCGTCGACGCGGTCGGCCACGCGACCGAGACGGCGATGCGCGGCGCGCTCCACGTCGCGCTCGCGACCCTGCCGAAGGCGGCGGAGACGACGGAACCGGGATCCGAGGCCCAGGCGCTGGCACCCCTCGGCCCCGACCTGGCGCCGTCCTGGCGCACCCGCGCCCTGGAGCTGCTCGGGCGCTTCCCGCCCGGCGACCGCGGCCACAAGGCCCTGGCGGCGGTCTCGGGCGCCATCGGGGGCGCTTTCGGCATCACCACGCTCGCGGTCGAACTGCCCGTCTCCACCACCCTGATGCTGCGCTCGATCGCCGAGATCGCCCAGCGCGAGGGCGAGGACATGGCCGATCCGGAGGCGGCGCTCGCCTGCATGCAGGTTTTCGCGCTCGGCGGCCGCGGCGCGACGCAAGGAGAGGGCGCCGCCGGGAACCCGGCCGAGAGCGGTTATTTCGCGGTCCGCGGCGCGCTCGCCAAGGCGATGTCGGAGGCGGCCCGCTACGCCGCCGGGCGCGGCCTCGTCGACGAGAGCGCGCCGGCCCTGATGCGCTTTGCCGGCCAGGTCGGCGCCCGCTTCGGGGGCGTGGTATCGCAGAAGCTCGCCGCCCAGGCGGTGCCGGTGCTCGGCGCCCTCGGGGGCGCGGCCGTCAACACCGCCTTCATGGACCATTTCCAGTCCATCGCCCGCGGCCACTTCACCGTGCGGCGCCTGGAACGCCGCTACGGCAAGGCCCTGGTGCGGGAGGCCTACGAGGCGGAGCGCGCCGCGCTCGGCACGGCGTAGCGGCGCTTGAGGAGGGCGTAGACGAGGCGGGCGGTCTGCACCTCGCCGCCCTCCGGCCGGCCGGGCTTGGTGCCCGGGTTCCAGCCGTAGAGGTCGAGATGGATGTGGGCCTTCGCCCCCGGCGCGAAGCGGCGCAGGAACAGAGCCGCCGTGACCGCCCCGGCGAAGGGGCCGCCCGAGACGTTGTTGAGGTCGGCGACCTTCGAATCGAGCAGCGCGGCGTAAGGACCCCAGAGCGGCATCCGCCAGACCGGATCGTTCACCGCGAGGCCCGTGGCGGCGAGATCCGCCGCCAGCCCGTCATCCTCGGTGAACAGCGCCGGCAGATCGGGGCCGAGCGCCACCCGGGCCGCGCCCGTGAGCGTGGCGAAGTCGAAGAGCAGCTCCGGCGCCTCCTCGTCGGCCAGCGCCAGCGCGTCGGCCAGGATCAGCCGGCCCTCGGCGTCGGTGTTGCCGATCTCGACCGTGAGCCCCTTCCGGCTCGCCAGCACGTCGCCGGGACGGAAGGCGTCGCCGGCAATCGCGTTCTCGACCGTCGGGATCAGCACCCGCAGGCGGATCGGGAGGCCGGCCCCCATCACCATCTCGGCGGCGGCGAGGGCCACCGCGGCGCCTGCCATGTCCTTCTTCATCAGCAGCATCGCCGCCGAGGGCTTGATGTCGAGGCCGCCGGTATCGAACACCACCCCCTTGCCGACCAGGGTCACGCGCGGCGCGCCCGGATCGCCCCAGGTCACGTCGATCAGGCGCGGTGACCGCGGCGAGGCCCGGCCGACCGCGGCGATGAGCGGGAAGCCCTCTTCCAGCGCCTCGCCGGAGACGACCGACATCGTTGCGCCGAAGCGCGCGGCGAGCGCCCGGGACGCCGCCTCGATCTCGGCCGGGCCGAGGTCGTTCGCCGGGGTGTTCACCAGGTCGCGGCCGGCCGCCACCGCATCGGCGATGCGGTCGATCTCGGCGGCGTCGACCCCCTCGGGCGCGACCAGGCGGGCCTTGGGCGCCGGCTTCTCGCGGTAGCGGCCGAAGCGGTAGCCGGAGAGCCGCCAGGCGAGCGCCGCCAGGGCCGGGTCGCCGGGCAGGCTTTCCAGGCGGTAGGTCCCTTCGGGCAGGGCATCGGGCAGGCGCCCGACCGCGAACGGATCGGCCCGGCCCCCGGTCTCGACCCCGAACAGCACGGTCGCCAGCGCCCCGTCCGGCCCCGGCAGCAGGGCGACCTTTCCGGGCTTGGCCTCGAACCCGGAGGCCCGCGCGAAGGCAGCGGCGAGCGGCGGCAGCCCGGCCGCGACGGCGGGCCAGCCGGCGGCGTCGACGCAGCGGATCGGGATGGCGTCCTCGGTCGCGGGCAGGAGCGTGGTCACGCGGGGCATCCCTTCCTTCAACGCAACGACAACGGCCGGAGGGGGAGCCAAGACGGGGCGGTTGTCAATGCCGGCCCGCCTCCGGGAACCCCCGCGGCCATGCGGCGTCACCCCGGACCAGGTTGGCCCATCGAAGGAGAAAGCCATGACCGAGGAGACGAAGCCCATCAACCCGCTGGAGCGGCGCGAGACCATCGGCATCGAGGACGGCAGCCGTCATGACGGCGAGCCGGTGACGCCGAGCCGCCACGGCACCGGCACCGACCGGGGCGGGGCGACGGAGCCCGCCCCGAAGGCGACCCCGTCGGACACGCCGCGGCGTTAACGGGCGATTAGGGTTAACGACCTATCACCAGGGTCACGAGGGCCGCGGGAGCGGGTTTGCCACATCTCCCGGGCCCGTCCCTGGAGTGGCCGATGCCCGCGACCGTCGAGACCCGTCCCCGCCGCTCGAACCCCCTGCGGCGGCTCGCCGTCGTCGGCGTGGTGGCCTTGATGGCGTCGGGCTGCTGGTCGCGCCAGCCCCTCACCACCGGCTCGATCGATGCCAGCGCGCCCGCCGACACCGCCCGGCGCGACATCGCGCGCCTCGCGACGCGCTACGAGAAGGATCCGGGCGACATCGCCACCGCCATGGCCTATGCCCAGGCCCTGCGGGCGACCGACCAGGGCGCCCAGGCCACGGCGGTGTTGCAGCAGACGGCGCTGCGCAACCCGAAGAATCCGGCGGTGCTCGCCGCCTACGGCAAGAGCCTGGCCGAGGTCGGCCGCTACGGCGAGGCGGCGGAGGTCCTGCGCAACGCCCATTCGCCGGCCAATCCCGATTGGCGCGTGCTCTCGGCGCAGGGCGCCGTGGCCGACCAGATGGGCGACCACGCCCAGGCGCAGCGCTACTACGAGGCGGCGCTCAAGATCGTCCCGGCGAGCCGGCGGTGATGTCGAATCTCGGCCTGTCCTACGCGCTGGCCAGGCGCCTGCCGGAGGCGGAATCGACGCTGCGCCAGGCGAGCAACGATCCCCGCGCCGACGGCCGGGTGCGCCAGAACCTCGCCCTGGTGCTCGGCCTGCAGGGCCGCTTCGGCGAGGCCGAGCAGGTGCTGACCCGCGACCTCGGCCCCGCGCAAGCCGCGCAGAACGTGGCGGCGCTCCGCGCCTTCGTATCCCAGCCCAATGCCTGGAAGGCGATCAAGTCGGCCGACAAGAAGGCGCCGCATGGGGCTGCCGCCTCGGCGATGTGACACTCGGCGATGTGACGAAGCGTGGTCATCGGAGCGGCGCGGGCGGCACCCGGTTGTCGTCCCACGGTACCGCGGGATGGTTCGCCGACGATGTCGGTCCCATCGTCAACCTCATCCCGAGGCATCGGTCGATCAACGACCGACCGACCGCTAAACAAGGCTCCCGCGGTCACGGGGGGGCCTGTGCGATCGGTCGAAGGTCTTTCCGTCCTCTCCTCATTCCGGAGCGGAGCCCGGAATCCGGAGCCGCCGATGGTTCAGGCATGGGCGGATCGTGGTCCGCTGGTCATCCCCCGCAGGGTGCTGTTTGACGCGCGCCTTCGTGCACGTTTGCCTAATTTCCAGGCGCCACACCTCTCTGCTCATTTCCCCACCCGCCCAGCCTATCATTTGTGCATTGCACCGGCCGGCCAAGCCGGATCCGTCCCGCGTCTAGCCAAGCTGCGAACCGTTTCAATTCCAAGCACTTAAATCGCCCCCGCGCCAGTTGGCACGGAACCTGCTCTCTTCCTCCATGTCCGTCAGCGTCGACGGGCACCGACCGTCAGCAGAGCCGCTGACCCGAGTTCCCCTGTGGGCCCGCAACCGCGCGGCCGGCGGAAGACCTTGGGCAGCGGTTTTTTGCGTTCGGCACCGGAGTTCGCGCCAGGGTGGCGCGGCGGCTTGAGGGTGGAGAATCGATGAGCAGCGTTGAGCACACCACGCGTCGCGGCCTCCTCAAGGGGGCGGCCGGCGCCCTGTCGCTGGCGGCAGCCGGCCGCGTCGCCCTGCCGGGCGGCGCCTTCGCGCAAGGAGCCGGACCCGAGGTGAAGGGCGCCAAGCTCGGCTTCATCGCGCTCACCGACGCCGCCCCCCTCTTCGTCGCCAAGGAGAAGGGGATCTTTGCGCGTCACGGCATGCCGGACGTCGAGGTGCTGAAGCAGGCCTCCTGGGGCACCACCCGCGACAACCTGGTGCTCGGCTCCGAGGGCAACGGCATCGACGGGGCCCACATCCTGACCCCGATGCCCTACCTGATCAGCGCCGGCCGGGTGACGCAGAACAACGTTCCCGTGCCGATGTACATCCTGGCCCGGCTCAACCTCGCCGGCCAGTGCATCTCGGTCGCCAAGGAGCATATGGGCGACAAGGTCGCCCTCGACGCTAAGCCCTTCAAGGCGGCTCTGGAGCGCAAGAAGGCGTCGGGCAAGTCGGTGAAGGCGGCGATGACCTTCCCGGGCGGCACCCACGACCTCTGGATCCGCTACTGGCTCGCCGCCGGCGGCATCGACCCCGACAAGGACATCGAGACCATCGTCGTGCCGCCGCCCCAGATGGTGGCGAACATGAAGGTCGGCACGATGGATTGCTTCTGCGTCTGCGAGCCGTGGAACGAGCAGCTGATCACGCAGGGCATCGGCTACACCGCGCTGACCACCGGCGAATTGTGGAAGGACCACCCGGAAAAGGCGCTCGGCATGCGCGCCTCCTGGGTCGACAAGTACCCGAATGCCGCCAAGGCCCTGCTCGCCGCCGTGATGGAGGCGCAAGCCTGGTGCGACAAGCCGGAGAACCGCGACGAGCTCGCCGGCATCGTCGCCAAGCGCCAGTGGATCAACGTCCCGGCCACCGACGTGGTCAAGCGGATGAAGGGCGAGTTCGATTACGGCGACGGCCGCAAGGTCGCCAACAGCCCGCACATCATGAAGTACTGGGCCGACAACGCCTCGTACCCGTACAAGTCGCACGACCTCTGGTTCCTCACCGAGGACATCCGCTGGGGCAAGTTCGATCCCCAGACCGACACCAAGGCCCTCATCGAGAAGGTGAACCGCGAGGACATCTGGCGCGAGGTGGCGAAGGGCATGGGCGTGACGGCTCCCGCCTCGACCTCGCGCGGCAAGGAGACCTTCTTCGACGGCAAGGTCTTCGATCCGGCGGATCCCGCCGCCTACCTCAACAGCCTCGGCATCAAGAAGGTCGCGTGATGGCTCTCGGAACCACCCTCGGGCGCGTCGTCGCCGCCAAGGCGGAGGGGGCGAAAGCCCCTCTCGTCACCCGCGCCGCCCTGAAAGGCCTGGCGTTGCGGATCGTGCCGCCGCTCGTCGTGCTGGCGGTGTTCCTGCTGCTCTGGGAGGTCCTGTGCCAGCGCCCCGGCGCCGGCCTGCCGCCGCCCTCGCGCGTCGTCACGGAGGCGTGGGAGATCATCGCCCACCCGTTCTACGACAATGGCGGCACCGACAAGGGGTTGTTCTGGCACATCACCGCCAGCCTCCAGCGCGTGGCCTTGGGCTTCACCCTGGCTGTCGTCGCCGGCGTGATGCTCGGTACCCTCGTCGGCCAGTCGGAATGGGCGATGCGCGGGCTCGACCCGATCTTCCAGGTTCTGCGCACCATCCCGCCGCTCGCCTGGCTGCCGCTCTCGCTCGCCGCCTTCCGGGACGGCCAGCCCTCGGCGATCTTCGTGATCTTCATCACCTCGATCTGGCCGATCATCATCAATACCGCGGTCGGCATCCGCAACATCCCGCAGGACTATCGCAACGTCGCCGCGGTCTTGCGCCTCAACGCCTTCGAGTTCTTCGCCAAGGTGATGCTGCCCTCGGCCGCGCCGTACATCTTCACCGGTCTTCGCATCGGCGTCGGCCTGTCCTGGCTCGCCATCGTGGCGGCCGAGATGCTGATCGGCGGCGTCGGCATCGGCTTCTTCATCTGGGACGCCTGGAACTCCTCGCACATCAGCGAGATCATCGTGGCCCTGGTCTATGTCGGGGTGATCGGCTTCGTGCTCGACCGCCTCGTCGCCGGCCTCGGCCATCTCGTCACCCGCGGCACCGCCACGGCCTGAGGGAGGCCCGTCATGACCCATCTCAGCCTCGAACAGGTCGGCATCAGCTTCACCCGGTCCGGGCGCACCACGGAAGTCTTGCGCGACGTCGACCTGAAGATCGACAAGGGCGAGTTCGTCTCGCTGATCGGCCATTCCGGTTGCGGCAAGTCGACCGTGCTCAACATCGTGGCGGGCTTGCTCAAGGCCTCCACCGGCGGCGTCCTCCTCGACGGCAAGGAGGTGAACAGCCCCGGCCCCGAGCGGGCGGTGGTGTTCCAGAACCACTCGCTCCTGCCCTGGCTGACGGTGCGCGAGAACGTGGCGCTCGCCGTCGACAAGGTGCTGAAGTCGAAGAAGAGCCGGGCGGAACGCCGCGACTGGATCGAGCACAACCTCGCGCTCGTCAACATGACCCACGCCGCCGAGAAGCGCCCGCACGAGATCTCCGGCGGCATGAAGCAGCGCGTCGGCATCGCCCGGGCCCTCGCCATGGAGCCGAAGGTCCTGCTGATGGACGAGCCCTTCGGCGCCCTCGACGCCCTGACCCGGGCGCACCTGCAGGATCAGCTGATGGAGATCCACCTGCGGCTGAAGAACACCGTCATCATGATCACCCACGACGTCGACGAGGCGGTGCTGCTCTCCGACCGGATCGTCATGATGACGAACGGGCCCTCCGCCACGATCGGCGAGGTGCTGTCGGTGCCGCTCGCCCGGCCGCGCAAGCGCCTCGAACTCGTCGAGGATCCGACCTACACCCATGCCCGGGCCGAGGTGCTGGAATTCCTCTATGCCCGCCATGCCAAACCCGCGATCGCGGCCTGACGCCCATGGCTGACCGCCTCGTCGTCATCGGCAACGGCATGGCCTCGCTCCGCTTCCTGGAGCGGCTGAGCGAGGCCGCCCCCGGCCGCCACGCCGTGACCTGCATCGGCGCGGAGCCGGTGGCGGCCTATAACCGGGTGCTCTTGTCCTCGCTGCTCGGCGGCGAGGTCGACGAGGCGGCCTGCACCTTCCGCGGGCTCGACTGGTACGCCGAGCACGGCATCACCCTCGTCACCGGCGCGCCGGCCACCGCGATCGACACGGACGAGCGCATCGTCCGGGTCGGCGAGGGGCTGGTGGTCCCTTACGACAAGCTGGTGCTCGCCGTCGGCTCGGTGCCGATCCGGCTGCCGAAGCCCGGCATGGATCTTCCGGGCGTCATCACCTTCCGGGATCTCGCCGACGTGGCGGCGATCCGCCGGGCGGCGGTGACGGGGGCCAAGGCCATCGTGATCGGCGGCGGGCTCCTCGGGCTCGAGGCGGCGGTGGGGCTGGCGCGGCTCGGCGTCGACACCACGCTGTTGCACGTCATGGACCGGCTGATGGAGCGCCAGCTCGACCACGCCGCCGCCAATCTGGTGCGCGAGGCGATGGAGGCCCGCGGGGTCCGGGTGATGCTGAACGCCGACACCGCGGCGGTCGAGGGCGACGGCCGGGTCGAGCGCCTGGTTCTCTCGGACGGCACGGTGCTGCCGGCCGACCTCGTGGTGATGTCGGTCGGCGTGCGCCCCTCGACGGCGCTCGCGGCCAATGCCGGCCTCGCCATCGGCCGCGGCATCCGGGTCGACGATACGATGGCGACCTCGGTCCCGGGCATCTACGCCCTGGGTGAATGTGCGGAGCACCGGGGCCAGACCTACGGCCTCGTCGAGCCGGCCTACGAGCAGGCCGAGGTGCTGGCCCGCCATCTCTGCGGCGTCGAGGCGGCCTATGCCGGCACCTCGCTCGCGACCAGCCTGAAGGTCTCGGGGCTCCCGGTCTTCTCCGCCGGCGCGGTCGAGGTGCCCGATGGCGCGCAAGCCGTGACCTGGAGCGACCCGGCGGCCGGCCTCTACCGCAAGCTCGTGATCGACGGCGACCGGCTGATCGGCGCGGTCTTCGTCGGCGACGTCGCCGAGCAGGGCTGGTGCAAGACCCTGATCCGCACCGGCGACACCATCGGTTCCGACGACCGGGACGACCTGATGTTCGGGCGTCCCGCCCCCCAACCCCTCGCAGCGTGAAGGAGCCCGCGATGGCCGACGACTTCGACGCCGAGCAGAAGCGCTACCTCGAAGGCTTCTCCCACGGCATCGCCGCGATCCGCATGACCGGCGGCCTTGCCGGGGGCGGAGCTGCACCTGCACCCGCCGCCGAGCCGACCGGGCCGGACGCGATCCACATCAAGGCGCAGGACCGCACCGTGAAGAACGGCGGCAAGCTCGCCGACCAGGAGAAGTGGAAGCGGGCCGAGAACCCGTTCGACGGCCACAACCGGCTGATCGCCGAGGCCGAGACCGGCAAGGCGCCGAAGCCCGAGGACAATTTCCGCTGGCGCTATCACGGCCTGTTCTGGGTCGCGCCGGCCCAGAACTCCTACATGTGCCGCCTGCGCATCCCCAACGGCATCCTGCACCACTGGCAGTTCGCCGGCATCGCCGATCTCGCCGACGCCCATGGCGGCGGCTACAGCCACGTCACGACGCGCGCCAACCTCCAGGTGCGGCAGATCTCGCCTGAGCACGGCCAGCCCTTCCTCGACGGGTTGATCGATCTCGGCCTCACCGCCCGGGGCGCAGGTGCGGATAACATCCGCAACGTCACCGGCTCGCCGACGGCGGGCATCGACGCCCAGGAACTCCTCGACACCCGGCCGCTCGCCAAGTCCTGGCACAACCACATCCTCAACGACCGCTCGCTGTTCGGCCTGCCGCGCAAGTTCAACGTCGCCTTCGACGGCGGCGGCGTGCTGCCGGTGCTGGAGGAGACCAACGACATCGGCTTCCAGGCGGTCGAGGTCATGGAGGGCGCCGGCGTCGAGCCCGGGATCTGGATGCGGCTCGTGCTCGGCGGCATCACCGGCCACCGCGACATCGCCCGCGACACCGGCGTGGTACTGCGGCCGAAGGAATGCAACGCCGTCGCCGATGCGATCCTGCGGGTCTTCATCGAGAACGGCGACCGTACCAACCGCAACAAGGCGCGGATGAAGTACGTCCTCGATGCCTGGGGCTACGACAAGTACCTCGCTGCCGTGGAAGACAAGCTCGGCCGCAAGCTGGAGCGGGTCGATCCCGCCCACGTGAAGCCCCGCGGCGG
Source organism: Methylobacterium aquaticum (assembly GCF_016804325.1). NCBI lineage: Bacteria > Pseudomonadati > Pseudomonadota > Alphaproteobacteria > Hyphomicrobiales > Methylobacteriaceae > Methylobacterium > Methylobacterium aquaticum. Next base: position 6,179,915 of record NZ_CP043627.1, on the reverse strand, counting down.
GTTCGACCGCTACGCCCATGTCGGCGTCCATGCCCAGGTCCAGCCGGGCCTCAACTGGATCGGCGTGGTGCTGCCGGTCGGCAAGATGACCACCGACCAGATGCGAGCGCTCGCCAAGATCGCGCAGGATTGCGGCGACGGCCAGATCCGCCTCACCGTGTGGCAGAACTTCCTGTTCTCGGGCGTGCCCGACGATCGTGTGGCGGAAGTCGAAGCCCGCGTCGCGGCGCTCGGGCTGTCCACAAAGGCGTCGAGCATCCGCGCCGGCCTCGTCGCCTGCACGGGCAACCGCGGCTGCAAGTTCGCCGCCGCCGACACCAAGGGCCACGCGTTGCTCATCGCCGACCACGTCGAGGCGGCGGTGCCGGGGCTCGACGTGCCGGTCAACGTCCACCTCACCGGCTGCCATCATTCCTGCGCCCAGCACTACATCGGCGATATCGGCCTCATCGGCGCCAAGGTGACGGTGAGCGAGGAGGGCGACACCGTCGAGGGCTACGACATCGTGGTCGGCGGCGGCTTCGGCGAGGCGGCCAAGATCGGCACCGAGATCTGGAAGGCCGTGAAGGCCGAGGACTGCCCCGGACGGGTCGAGGCCCTGCTCAACGATTATCTCGCCCACCGCACCGGCCCGGAGGAGACCTTCCAGGCCTACACCGCCCGCCGCGGGCCGGAAGCCCTGAAGGGTCTGGCGAGCGAAATGCTGCTGGAGGCGGCCGAGTAGGTCGTCCATCTCCTCTCCCCGCGGGCGGGGAGAGGGCTGCGCTCCCGTTCAGGGAGCGCAGCGAGCCCGAAGGGCGAGGGTGAGGGGGGCTCCGGATGAGGCTCCTCCGGCACCACCCCCTCACCCTCGCGGCGAACCTGCGGTTCGCAGCTCGCTCCGTCGACGACAAGGTCGCCGGAGCCCTCTCCCCGCCCGCGGGGAGAGGAGAAACCCGGCGCCTCACCGCTGACGCTGACTGCCACTCTTCTTCGGTAACCCCCCCGATGACCCAGCACGTCGCTCCCCCGCTCGTCCTGATCCCCGAATCCGCTCCCTTCAATCCCGACCAGCGCGCCTGGCTGTCGGGCTATTTCGCGGCCCTGCTCGGGCCGGCGGTCGAGGGCGCGACGGCGCTTCCAGCCGGCGCGACGCCCGGCGGGCCGGCGCTCGCCGATAACGACGACGCGCCCTGGCACGACCCGTCGATGCCCCTCGACGACCGCATGGCGCTGGCCAAGGACCGCTCCGAGCCGCAGAAGCTGATGGCCGCCATGGCGCAGCAGGATTGCGGCCAGTGCGGCTACAACTGCGCCGACTATGCCAACGCCCTCTTCCTGAAGAAGGAGGAGCGCCTGAACCTGTGCCAGCCCGGCGGCAAGGACACGCTCCGGATGCTGAAGAAGCTGGAGGCCGAGCTCGGCACCGCCGCTCCGGCCGGCGCCGCGGCGGCCGCCTCCGACGACGCCCCGAAGGCCGAGGCTCCGGTCGGTCCCTACGGTCTCTGCCGCGAGAACCCGGCCGAGGCGGTGTTCCTCTCCCGCCGCCGCCTCAACGCGCCCGGCGGCGAGAAGGAGACCTGGCACGTCGAGATCGATCTCGCCGGCACCGGCATCGACTACGTCGTCGGCGATTCGCTCGGCCTCTTCCCGGCCAACGCCCCGGCGCTCGCGGATGCGGTCATCGCCGAGCTCGGCGCCCGGCCGGAGCGGATCATCGCCACCAGGCTCAGCGAGAAGACCCTGCGCGATCACCTGCTGACCAACTACTCGCTCGGCGGCGCGCCGGACGGGCTGTTCCAGCTCCTCTCGCTCCTCACCTCGGGCGCGCAGCGCAAGAAGGCCCAGGCGCTCAGCGCCGGCGAGGATCCGGACGGGGATGCCGCCTACATCGACGTGCTCGGGGCGCTGCACAAGTTCCCGGGCGCCCGGCCAGACGCCGAGGTCTTCCTCGAAGCCCTCGACGAATTGCAGCCGCGGCTCTACTCGATCTCGTCCTCGCCCAAGGCCGATCCGGGCCGGGTGTCGCTCACCGTCGATGCGGTGCGCTACAGCCACCGCTCGCGCCTGCGGCTGGGCGTCGCCTCGACCCATCTCGGCGAGCGCCTGGCCGAGACCGCCAAGGTGAAGGTCTACCTCCAGAAGGCCCACGGCTTCGGCCTGCCGTCTACGCCCGAGACGCCCGTCATCATGGTCGGCCCGGGTACCGGCATCGCGCCGTTCCGCGCCTTCCTGCGCGAGCGCGCCGCCACTGCGGCGCCGGGCAAGAACTGGCTGTTCTACGGCCACCAGCGCCAGGCCTCAGACTTCTTCTACCGCGACGAGCTCAACGGCCTGAAGGACCAGGGCGTGCTGACCCGCCTGTCGCTGGCCTGGTCGCGCGACGGGGCCGAGAAGACCTACGTCCAGGACCGGATGCGCGAGAACGGCCGCGAGCTGTGGCGCTGGCTGGAGGAGGGCGCGCATTTCTACGTCTGCGGCGATGCCAAGCGCATGGCCAAGGACGTCGAGCGGGCGATCATCGACGTGGCGGCGACCCACGGCGGCAAGAACCCGGACGAGGCGGTGGCCTATCTTGCGGCGCTGAAGAAGGCGAACCGGTATCAGGCGGACGTTTACTGAGGGGGCGTCCAAGGCTTCCCCCCTTCCCACTCGCAACCTCATCCTGAGGTGCCGGAGCGCAGCGGAGGCCTCGAAGGAGGGCTCCAGAACTCTCCGAGACTCCTGGAGCCCTCCTTCGAGGTTAGTCGATCTCCGATCGACTAACACCTCAGGATGAGGCCGTGGGTGGGAGTCGCTAAATAGGCGATAGGTCAGGCTGCGAAGCCATGCTCGTCTCAAGCAATTTCATAGGTCCCTTCATGAGTCCGAGTATTGCCGAGGACAATGCCGACCGCCTCGCCGTTGCCGAGTTCCGTCGCAGTCTCGCCGTCGGAGACGAGGAATTGATCCCGGCGGCGATCGTCGACCGCCTGCTCTCGGGCGAGAACCGGGTGCGTGTCTGGCGCGAGCATCGTGGCTTGAGCGCCGCGGCCCTCGCCGAGCAAGCCGAACTCTCGCAAGCTTATCTCTCGCAGATCGAGACCGGCAAGCGTGACGGTACGATCGAGACCTACCGCAAGGTCGCCGCCGTTCTCAAGGTCAGCCTGGACGATCTCCTCGGCTGATCAGCGGACTGCAAGCCCCCGGCGGCCCACCCCTTGCTTGCCCCCACTTCACCGGCCCCCCACCCACGCCCGGCGAAAGGCTCCCGCGATGAACCTGCACGTGCCGGACCTCACTCCCGAGGCCGCCCCCGTCCGCACCACCTGCCCGTATTGCGGCGTCGGCTGCGGCGTGCTCGCCCGGCCGGACGGGGAGGGGGGCGCGAGCGTCGCGGGTGATCCGCAGCATCCGGCGAATTTCGGCCGGCTGTGCTCGAAGGGCTCGGCGCTCGGCGAAACCCTCTCCCTCGACGACCGGGTGCTCCACCCCGAGATCGCCGGGCGGCGGGCGACCTGGGACGCGGCGCTCGATGCGGTGGCGGACGGATTCAAGCGCACCATCGCGGCGCACGGGCCCGATTCGGTGGCGTTCTACCTCTCCGGCCAGCTGCTCACCGAGGATTACTACGTCGCCAACAAGCTCGCGAAGGGCTTCATCGGCACGCCGCACGTCGACACCAATTCGCGCCTGTGCATGTCATCCTCGGTGGCGGCGCATCGCCGGGCCTTCGGCTCCGACACCGTGCCGGGCTGCTACGAGGACCTGGACGAGGCCGACCTCCTGGTGCTCGTCGGCTCCAACACCGCCTGGTGCCACCCGATCCTGTTCCGGCGCATGCTCGACGCGCGGGAGAAGCGCGGGACGAAGATCGTCGCCATCGATCCGCGCCAGACCCAGACCGGCGAGGAGGCCGATCTCTTCCTCGGCATCCGGCCCGGCACCGACACCGCCCTGTTCTCCGGCCTCCTGGTCCATCTCGCGGACAACGGCGCCCTCGATCCGCGCTACATCGCCGAGCACACCGCCGGCTTCGAGCCGGCGCTCGAGCGCGCCCGGCAGATCGCCCCGACCATCGCCGCGACGGCCGCCGCCACCGGCCTGAGAGAGGCCGAGGTCGAGACCTTCTTCACCCTGTTTCGCACCACGCAACGGGTCGTCACCGCGACCTCGCAGGGGGTGAACCAGTCGGCACAAGGCACCGACAAGGCCAACGCGATCATCAACTGCCACCTCGCCACCGGCCGCATCGGCCGGCCCGGCATGGGGCCGTTCTCGCTGACCGGCCAGCCCAACGCCATGGGCGGGCGCGAGGTCGGCGGGCTCGCCAACATGCTGGCCGCCCACATGCACTTCACCCCGGAGGAAGTGGACCTGGTGCGCCGGTTCTGGCACGCGCCGAACATCATCACCGGCGAGGGCCTGAAGGCGGTGCAGCTCTTCGAGGCGATCGAGCGCGGCAAGATCAAGGCGCTCTGGGTGATGGGCACCAACCCCGCCGTCTCGATGCCCCGGGCCGACCGGGTGCGGGCGGCGCTCGCCAAACTCGACACCTACGTGGTCTCCGAGGTGGTGGCGAACACCGACACGGTCCGGGCCCGCAACGCGATCCTGCTGCCGGCGCTGGCCTGGGGCGAGAAGGACGGCACGGTGACCAATTCCGAGCGCCGCATCTCGCGCCAGCGCGCCTTCCTGAAGGCCCCGGCGAGGCGCGGGCCGATTGGTGGATCATGGCCCAGGTGGGCCGGCGCCTCGGCCATGCCAAGGCCTTCGCCTGGGGCAACGCGGCGGCGGTGTTCCGCGAGCACGCCGCCTTGTCCGAGTTCGAGAATCGCGGCACCCGCGACTTCGACCTCGGAGGGCTGGCCGACATCACGGACGCCGCCTACGACGCGGCAGCACCCGTGCAGTGGCCGCTCACCCGCAAGGCCAAGGCGCCGCAGACCCGCTTCTTCGCCAATGGCGGCTTCTTCACCCGCGACCGCAAGGCCCGCTTCGTCGCGGTGCAAAAACCCGCGCTGGCGCAGGCTACCAGCGACGCGCTGCCGTTGCGCCTCAATACCGGCCGGGTGCGCGATCACTGGCATACGCTGACCCGTACCGGAAAGAGCCCGCGCCTCTCGGCCCACCGCGCCGTCCCCTTCGTCGAGATCCACCCCGACGATGCGGCGACGGCCGGCCTTTCCGACGGCGACCTCGCCCGCGTCCGCACCGCCCACGGCGCGGCGGTGCTCGAAGTCATGGTGACGCCGGGCGCGCAACCGGGCGTGCTGTTCGCCCCGATGCACTGGAGCGAGGCCAACACCTCGGACGGCCGCGTCGGCGCGCTGGCGCAGGGCGCGGTCGATCCGGTCTCGGGCCAGCCGGAGCTGAAGGCGACCCCGGCCTCGATCGCCCCCGAGCCCTACCGCTCCCGCGGCTACCTCATCACCCGCGACATGGTGGCCGCTCCCTTCGGCTGGTGGTGGGCGCGGGCGAGCCTGGAGGGCGCGACCGGCCTGATCTTCGCCGCCCAGGACGGCGTGCCCGAGGCTGCCGCCCTGATGCGCGACCTCTTCCCCGGTGCGTCCCTCAGCGAATATGCCGACCCGGCCCGCGGCCGCTACCGCGCCGCCGCCTTCCGGGACCGGCGATTGCTCGGCGTGCTGGCCCTGGCGCCCGCCGCCGAGCGCCCGACCTGGGACGCCGCCAAGGCGTTCTTCCGCACCCAGGAACTGCTCGAGCCCTCGGCCCGCCGGGCGCTGATCTCGGGCCGGGCCGAGAGCGCCGGCACCGGGCCGCTGGTCTGCGCCTGCCACACGGTCGGGCTCGACACGATCCGGGGGGCGATCAAGGGCGGCGCGCACGGGGTCGAGGCGGTGGGGGCGGCGTGCAAGGCCGGCACCAATTGCGGCTCGTGCATCCCTGAGATCCGCAAGCTGCTGGCGGCGGAACTTGCGCCCGCTCCCGCATAGGCGCATCTGATGACGCAGGATTTCCCGAGACTCGTATCAGACACTCATCGTCCCATGCGTACGCCCCGTGCCCCCCGCGAGACCCGCTCCCCGGGCCTCGAGCCCCTGGCCGTGCTGCCGGTCTTCGTGACGCTCACCGGCAAGCGCGCGGTGCTCGCCGGGGCCAATGGCGGCGCGGCCTGGAAGGTGAAGCTGCTGGCCGCCGCCGGCGCCCATGTCGACGTGTTCGCCCCCGAACCGACCGAGGAGATGCGCGGCGCCCCCGCCGAGGCGGTGGCCGGCAAGGTCGTGCTGCATGAACGCGACTGGTCGCCGGCCGACCTGGAGGGGGCCGCCTTCGCCATCGCGGCCTTCGAGGACGAGGGCGAGTGCGAATGCTTCGTAGGCGCCGCCCGCGCGGCGGGCGCCATCGTCAACGCCATCGACCGGCCGCATCTCTGCGACGTGTCGTTCGGCGCCATCGTCAACCGCTCGCCGCTGGTCGTCGGCATCTCGACCGAGGGCGCGGTTCCGGTCTTCGGCCAGACCGTGCGGGCCCGGATCGAGGCGATGCTGCCGGCCGGCTTCAAGACCTGGGTGGCCGCCGCCCGCGACTGGCGCGCGGAGGTGAGCGCCCGCTACCACGTCTTCGGCGAGCGCCGGGCGTTCTGGGAGCGCTTCACCGATCTCGCCTTCGCCAACCCGGAGCGGGCGCCGGTCCGGGCCGACCTCGACGCGCTGCTCGCCGAGAGCGACGCCGCCCAGAAAGGCGGCAGCGTGGTCCTGGTCGGAGCCGGCCCGGGTGATGCCGAACTGCTCACCCTCAAGGCCCTGCGGGCCCTGCGCAGCGCCGACGTGATCCTGTACGACGACCTCGTCGCGCCGGAGATCCTGGATTACGCCCGGCGCGAGGCCCGCACGATGCTGGTCGGCAAGACCGGCCACGGTCCGTCCTGCCGCCAGGACGACATCAATGCCCTGATGGTGTCGCTGGCGGGAAGCGGCAAGCGCGTGGTGCGGCTCAAATCCGGCGACCCCCTGGTCTTCGGCCGGGCCGGCGAGGAGATCGATGCCTGCCGCGAGGCCGGCATCCCGGTGACCGTGGTGCCCGGCGTCACGGCGGCGCAAGGCGCGGCGGCGTCGCTTGGCATCTCGCTCACCCACCGCGACGCGGCGCGCCGCCTGCAATACGTCACCGGCCACGACCGCCGCGGCGCCCTGCCCGACGACCTGAACTGGGCCGCGCTGGCCGATCCCACCGTCACGACGGTGATCTACATGCCCAAGCGCACCCTGCGCACCCTGCTGGCGCAGGCGGTGTCCGAGGGCCTGCCGCCCGCGACCCCGGCCCTGGTGGTGTTCAACGCCACCCGGCCCGACCAGGCGGTGGTGCAGGGGCAGGCCCGCGATCTCGCCGACCGGGTCGAGGCGGCGGGGCTGGAGGGGCCGGCGATCGTGATGGTGGGCGATGCGCTCGGACGGGGGGCGCAAGGCGAGCACGTCTCCGCCATCCCGGCGGCGGTCTTGCGGGAAGCCGAGCGGGCGAGCCTCTGACAGACGATTCGCCGATCTCTACAGATTTCGAACCCTCCGCGTCATTCCGGGGCCGCGTAAGCGGAGCCCGGAATGACGCGGAGGGTGTTGAGACTATAGAGCCAGATAAATGGCGCTGAGCCTGCAAGTCTCTGAGCGCGATATAGCACAAGACAAAAAAGGGCGGCGCCCGATCGCCTCTGCAATCGGACACCGCCCCGATCCTTCCGAGGGCACCAGCCGTCCCGTCTCGCGGAACGGCCGCTCCCCTTGCGATCTCAATACTCGTCGTCGTCCTCGTCCTCGCCGCCCTTCCGCATCGGCTTGAGGCGGGCGAAGACCGAATCCGCGTCGAGGCGCTCGTCGCCGCGGCCGGGGCGGCGATCGGCGTCGTGATCCTCGGGCTCGGGCAGGACCGAGAGCTCCGGCGGCATCAGGGTGGCGCCGCCCTCGCCGGGCTCCATCACCGGGCGGTCCTTGGCGGAGCGCTGGACCTCGAAATCGAGGTCGATCTGCGAGCACAGGCCGAGGGTCACCGGGTCCATCGGCTGCAGCGAGCCGGAATTCCAGTGGGTGCGCTCGCGGATCTGCTGGATCGTCGACTTGGTAGTGCCGACGAGGCGCATCACCTGCGCGTCCTTCAGCTCCGGGTGGTTGCGCAGCAGCCACAGGATGGCGTTCGGCCGGTCCTGGCGGCGCGACAGCGGGGTGTAGCGCGGGCCCTTGGTGCGCTTCACCTCGGGCAGCTTCACCTTCGAGACCGCGACCTTCATGCGGTGGTTCGGGTTGACTTGCGCCCGCTCGATCTCCTCGCGGGTGAGCTGGCCGGTCGAGACCGGGTCGAGGCCCTTGATGCCGGCCGCCACCTCGCCGTCGGCGATGCCCTTCACCTCGAGGGGGTGGAGCTTGCAGAAATCGGCGATCTGATCGAAGGACAGCGACGTGTTCTCGACGAGCCAGACGGCCGTCGCCTTCGGCATCAACGGTCCCTGGGACATTCCACACCTCCTCGGGGCGCTCCCCTCGGGAGCGCGACGGCCGCCCGTCCGGGAGGCGGCCACAATACAAACACGGGCCCCTCGCCGGCGACAGGGCGCCCGGGGCGGAGCCTGGTGGGCCCCGCCGGCGTCCCGGGATGATCAGGACGGCCTGTCTCACGCTGTGAGGGAATCGCCCGATATATAGGCGCGTCTCAGGCCCGGCGCAAACCGCTTTCGCAGGCGAACAGCTTTCCCGACCAAGACGAGATCGCAGGGCCGGCTGTCGTCGCCTCGGTCGAAGGAATGGCCCGCCGCCGACCGGGCGACGGGCCTCCGTGTCTCAGACGAACAGGCTCGAGACGCTCGACTCTTCGGCGGTGCGCCCGATCGCCTCGCCGAGCAGCGGCGCGATGGTGACGACCCGGATGTTGCGGGCGAGCTTGACCGCGGCGGTCGGCTGGATCGAATCGGTGATCACCAGCTCCTTGAGCTTCGAGGAGGCGATGCGCGACACCGCGCCCCCCGAGAGCACGCCGTGGGTGATGTAGGCCGAGACGTCCTTGGCGCCCTTGGCGAGCAGGGCCTCGGCGGCGTTGACCAGCGTGCCGCCCGAATCGACGATGTCATCGACGAGGATGCAGGAGCGGCCCTCGACCTCGCCGATGATATTCATCACCTCGGACTCGCCGGGCCGGTCGCGGCGCTTGTCGACGATGGCGAGCGGCGCGTCGATGCGCTTGGCGAGCGCCCGGGCGCGGACCACGCCGCCGACGTCGGGTGACACCACCATCATGTCGGCGGGGTCCATCCGCTCCTTGATGTCGCGCACCATCACGGGCGCGGCGAACAGGTTGTCGGTCGGGATGTCGAAGAAGCCCTGGATCTGGCCGGCATGCAGGTCGAGGGTCATCACCCGGTCGGCGCCGGCCTCGGTGATGAGGTTGGCGACGAGCTTGGCCGAGATCGGGGTACGGCCCGAGGTGCGCCGGTCCTGGCGGGCATAGCCGAAATAGGGCAGCACGGCGGTGATCCGCCGCGCCGAGGAGCGCCGCGCGGCGTCGATCATGATGAGCAGTTCCATCAGGTGATCGTTGGCCGGGAACGAGGTCGACTGGACGATGTAGACGTCCTCGCCGCGCACGTTCTCCTGGAGCTCGACGAAGATCTCCATGTCGGCGAAGCGGCGCACCGAGCAGACCGCCAGCGGCTTCTCGAGATAGGCCGCGATCGCCTCGGCCAGCGGGCGGCTCGCATTGCCGGCGACGATCTTGATCGAGGATTTCATCGTGCTTCCATCGTGCCCGCGCGAAGAGCCCCGGCGCTGCCGCGCGGTCGAAGGCCGCGCGCGCCGGGGGGAGGGGAGATCGCATCGAGCTTCGCGCAGTTGCGGGCCCCTCGCGCGACGATGCTCTCGTGTGACGGGCGACGCTCTTACCAGCGCCGGGATACCGTCACAATGCTTTCATGCACGCGCGATCGCGCGGCACCCCTGCGTTCCTGTGCAAACACTCGTCCGAAAGAGTGCCGCCGCTCGCCTCAGGGCTGCAGGAGCTTGTGGAGATGCACGATGAAGTAGCGGGTCTGGGCGCTGTCGACGGTCTGCTGCGCCTTCGCCTTCCAGGCCATCGCGGCGCTGGCATAATCGGGGAAGATGCCGACCACGTCGAGCTTCGAGAGGTCGCGGAAGGTGACGCTGTCGAGGTCGGTCAGCTCGCCCCCGAACACCAGGTGGAGGAGTTGCTTCGGCTCCTGGGAGGTGGCCGGCGAGGTGTTGCCCGGGTTGCTCATGCGCGTCGTCTCCGCGTGCCGCCATGATGCCGCCCCGCGTGACGGCGGAACGGCGCCTGCCCGCCGGGCAGGCGCCGAGCGGCGTCGCAAACGCCGGGCCGCTCGTCAAGCCGGATCATGGTGCGTCGCACCCGCGACCCGGTCCGGCCGGCGGCCCGACGCCTCAGGCGGCGTCGAGAGTCGGATAATCGATGTAGCCCTCGGGGCCCTGGCTGTACCAGGTCTTGTAGTTGTCCTTGTTGAGGGCCGCGCCCTTGGCGATCCGCTCCGGCAGGTCCGGATTGGCGATGAAGGTGCGGCCGAAGGCGATCGCGTCGGCGCGGCCCTCGTCGAGGGCGGCTTGCGCCTTCGGGCCGTCATAGTCGGAATTCAGCACCAAGGGACCGCGGAAGGCGGCCTTGATGGCCGGCGCCACGGCCGGGCGGGCGGCCTTGCCAAAGGTGCCGTTCGGGCCGGGCTCGCGCAGCTCGAGGAAGGCGACGCCGATCTCCGACAGGGCGGCGGCGGCGGCCGGGAACAGGGTCTCGGGATCGGGGTCGTCGACGCCCTGGATCGGCTCGTTCGGCGACAGGCGCACGCCGGTGCGGTCGGCGCCGATCGTGTCGGCGACGGTGCGGGCGACCTCGGCAAGCAGGCGGATGCGGTTCTCGACCGAGCCGCCGTAGCGGTCCTGGCGCAGGTTGGTGCCCGAGCGCAGGAACTGGTCGATCAGGTAGCCGTTCGCGGCGTGGATCTGCACCCCGTCGAAGCCGGCCTCGACCGCGTTGCGGGCGGCCTTGGCGTAGTCGGCGAGCAGCCGCGGGATCTCGTCCTCGCGCAAGGGCCGCGCCTCGGCATAGGGCTTCTTGCCCTCGTAGGTGTGGGCCTGGTCGGGCGCCGTGGTGGCCGAGGCCGAGACGGGAGCCTGCCCGCCGAGGAAGTCCGGGTGGACCACCCGGCCCATGTGCCAGAGCTGCGCGACGATGCGCCCGCCGGCCTCGTGGACCGCCGCCACGACCGGCTTCCAGGCCTCGACCTGCTCAGGGCTCCACAGGCCCGGGGCGAAGGGCCAGCCGGTGCCCTCCTGCGAGATGCCGGTGGCCTCGCTGATGATCAGGCCGGCCCCGGCGCGCTGGCGGTAATACTCGGCCATGATCGGGGTCGGGACATGGGTCCGCGAGGCGCGGCCGCGGGTCAGCGGGGCCATCAGGATGCGGTTCGGAGCCTGGATGGCGCCGAGCTGGATCGGATCGAACAGGGAAGGCACTGCAGAGACACTCCGGATCGAGCCCGGCTTCAAGGGCCGGGCGATGCCGGTGAGATGTGGGCGCTGCAGCGCAGCAGACCAGCCCCGGCACCGCCCGTCCGGGCCGTCATGTGCGCTGCCTCACCTCGCGGAACGGATTAAAACCCGCCGGGGCTCACGATTTGTCCATCTGCTCCTTGGCGTCGGACAGGGCCTTCATGCAGCCGGCCTCGTCGCCCTTCTTGTCGAGTTCGCGGGCGCGGTTGAGGCTGGCGCGGGCCTCCATCACGCCGGTGCCGCCGCCGCTGGCCTTGGCGACGTCGGCGGTAGCCTGCGTCTCGGCCGAGCCCGGGGCGGGGCCCTTGGGAAGGGCGGAGGGGCTGGTGCCCTTCTCGGTCGCCGCCTCGGCCTGCGCCTCGCGGCGCGACGCCACCTCCTTGCCGCCGCTCGACGCCGCGATGGTCTCGCGGCTCTTCGCGTCGAGGCGCGGCTCCAGGGAGGAGATCTCGGTGCCGCAGGCACCCGCGAGGGCCGGGCCGGCGAGACCTGCGATGAGGCCGGCGGCGAGGATGAGCTTCATGGCGTCTCTCCCTGTCGTTGACTCTTGCGTTGACTCTTGCCCGTTCCCGAACCTTGGCGCGAAGGGCTCCGGTCCGCGAACACCGGCCCGGGGGCGGGGGTTCCGGCGGGGGCGAGAGACGGATCAGAAAAAAGGGGCCGCCCCGGGAGGCGGCCCCTTCATCGTTGGGGTCCGCGGCACGCGATGCCCCGCGGGGTCCCGGATCACGCGCTCAGCTTGTCGCGCATCGGCAGCTGGCGGATGCGCCGGCCGGTCGCCGCGAAGATCGCGTTGGCGATCGCCGGCGCCACCGGCGGCACGCCGGGCTCGCCGACGCCGCCGAGCGGCTTGTCCCAGGACCCGCCCTGCACGAGGTGCACGTTGATGATCTTGGGCGCCTCGTTGATCCGGGTCAGCTCGTAGGTGTCGTAGTTGTCCTGGACGGCGCGGCCGTTCTTGAAGGTGATCTGGGCGGTGAGCGCGAGGCCCATGCCCATCACCACCGCGCCCTCGAGCTGCGAGCGCACCCGCTCCGGGTTGACCTGCTGGCCGCTGTCGATGGCGATGTCGACCCGCTGGACGGTGACCTCGCCCTTCGGCGACACCTCGACCTCGGCGACGGCGGCGGTGTAGGTCACGAAGCTGTAATGCGCCGCGATGCCGAGCCCGCGGCCCTTCTCGACCTTGCGGCCCCAGCCGGCGCCCTTCGCCACCGCCTCGATCACGTTGCGCAGGCGCCCGGTATCGAAGGGATAGCGCGAGGGATCCTCGCCGTAGTTCCAGGCATCGCCGATCTTGACCGGATCGATGATCCGCGCCGGGCCGATCACGTCGAGGAGGTAGTCCTTCGGGTCGCGGCCGGCGAGGTGCGCCAGCTCGTTGATGAAGGACTGCACCGCGAAGGCCCGCGGGATGTTCGACACCGAGCGGAACCAGCCGATGCGGACATGCGCGTCGGCCGGCGGATTCTCCATCCGCATGTTGGGGATGTTGAACGGCACGTTGACGAGGCCCATCCCGAGCTCGATCGGGATCTGCTCCTTGGCGCCGGCCACGAAGGTCGAGCCGATGGTCGGGGCCGCGCTGCGGTGCAGCCAGGCGACCGGCATGCCCTTGTCGTCGAGGCCGGCCTCCAGCCGCTCCACCGAGACGGTGTGGTAGTAGCCGTGATGCAGGTCGTCCTCGCGGGTCCAGGTCATCTTGACCGGGGCGCCGTCCATCGCCTTCGAGCACAAAGCCGCCTCGACGAAGTAGTCGGGCTTCGACTTGCGGCCGAAGCCGCCGCCGAGCAGCGTCACGTTCACCGTGACCTTCTTCGGGTCGATGTCGAGGCGCTTGGCGATGCGGTCGCGGGCGGCCTGGGGCGACTGCACGCAGCCCCACGCCTCGATCGTGCCGTCCTTGGCGATCCGGACGGTCGCGGCCGGCGGCTCCATCGGGGCCTGGACGAGGTGGGGGATGTAGTACTCGGCCTCGAGGCGCTTGACCGCCTTCTTCATCGCCGCGTCGACGTCGCCCTCCTGGCGCACCACCTTGCCGGGCTTGCGCACAGCCTGCTCCAGGGTGGCCCGGTAGGCGTCGGAATCGTAACTCGCGTTCGGCCCGTCCTCGAAGCTGGCGTTCAACGCCTCGCGGCCCTTGATCGCCGCCCAGGTGTTGCGGGCAACGACCGCGACGCCGCCGGTCGGCATGAACTCGTAGGGCGGGGCCGGGGGATCGATGGTCACGACCTTGACGACGCCCGGCACCTTGAGCGCCGCCGCCTCGTCGAAGCTCTTGACCTTGCCGCCGAAGACCGGCGGACGGGCGACCACGGCGTAGAGCATCCCCTCGACGCGGGTATCGAGGCCGTACTGCGCCTTGCCGGTGGTGATGCCGACATTGTCGATGAGGCCGACGCGGCCCTTGCCGATGTAGCGGAAGGCCGACGGGTCCTTGAGCGTCACCTTCGAGCGGTCCGGCACCGGCACGGTGGCGGCGGCCTGCGCCACATCGCCAAAAGCCATCCGGCGCCCGGACTTGGCGTGGACGAGGGCGTGGTTCTCCGCCGTCACCTCGGAGGCCGGCACGTTCCACTGCTTGGCGGCGGCCTCGACCAGCATGGTGCGGGCGGCGGCCCCGGCGCGGCGCAGCGGCATGAAGAAGTGCCGCAAGCTGCGCGAGCCGTCGGTGTCCTGGTTGCCGAAGCGCTCCTCGTCGCCATGCGCCTGGACGACCTTGACCTTGCCCCAGTCGGCGTCGAGCTCGTCGGCGATGACGAAGGCCACCGAGGTGCGCACGCCCTGGCCCATCTCGGCGCGGATGCAGGTCACCGTCACGGTGCCGTCCGGCGCGATCGCCACGAACAGGGTCGGGTCGTCGCGCCAGCCATGCGGCATGCCGTCGGCGCCGAATTTCGGCGGGTCGGCGGCGAGCGCGCCCTGGGGCTTCAGCGACAGGGCGAGCACCAGGGCGCCGGCCCCGGCGAGGAGACCGCGGCGGCTGAGCTGGCCCGGCGAGGCCTTCTGGATCGCGGAATCCGGCTCGTCGGCCGGGGCGGCCGCGAGGAGGGAGGAGAGGTCGTGAATCACAGGCGATCTCCCTGGCCGGCCTTCGGGGTCAGCCCCGCCGCCTGCTTGATGGCGGCGCGGATGCGCGGATAGGTGCCGCAGCGGCAGAGATTGCCGCTCATCTGGTTGTCGATGTCGGCATCGGTGGGCTTCGGCGTCTCCTTGAGGAGGGCCGCCGCCTGCATGATCTGCCCGGTCTGGCAATAGCCGCACTGCGCCACGTTCAGCTCGCGCCAGGCGGCCTGGACCGGATGGTTGCCGTCCGGCGACAGGCCCTCGATCGTCACGACCGGCTGGCCGTCGGCGGCCGAGACCGCGGTCTGGCAGGCCCGCACCGCGGTGCCGCCGACATGGATGGTGCAGGCGCCGCAGGCCGCGACGCCGCAGCCGAACTTGGTGCCCGTCAGGCCGAGCTCGTCCCGCAGGTACCAGAGCAGCGGCATCTCGGGATCGCCGTCGAAGCGGCGCTCCTCACCGTTCACGTTGAGCTTGATCATCGTCGCCCTCCGGCTTCGGGAGGCTTCTCCGGCGCCCCGCGGACACGCTTCCGGTCGCGGCGCCGCCTCCCTCTCGTCGATTGCGGTCTCGGCGCCCCGGCCCCCGGACCGGACGGCGCCGCACTCCTCCCTCACGCCGTGCATGCGGCGTGCGTTCATGCATCTTGGACGCGCCGCCCCGGGACGCGTCCCGCGAGCCGAAGCATCGAAAGCCCCGCACCACGCCCGAACATGAGAATGATTTAAGGCTAGGGATGGGTAACCCGGACCCGCTCGTGTCGGCAAGCCGCCAGTTCACCGTCAGGTTGCCGCGCCGAGCCGCCGCAACGCCTTGCCGGGAGTTCGGTTTTCGTGTATCGGCCGCAACTCCGGTCGTCCCATGCCGGGATGCCGCGTGCCGGGCCTCGCGCCCGTCCGCACCGCGCCCCGGCCGGGACCTTCGGAGCACACGTTTCTGCCCGTCGATCATGCGCCGGCCCGCGCCCTTCACATTCGAGGGAGCGGCGGTTTCGAGGACATCCTCGGGACTCCGGCGGGCGGAAGCGGCCCGTTGATACGAGCCGCCGGCGCCGTCCCCCCGGATAGGGCGGGACGAAAAGGAGCATTGATGTCCGCAGGTTTGCAAGCCGCCTCGTCGAGCCGCGAAGATTTCGCCGCCCTTCTGGAAGAGTCATTCCGCGAGCACGAGATCACGGAAGGCTCCGTGGTCAAGGGCCGCGTGGTGGCGATCGAGAAGGACGTCGCCGTCATCGACATCGGGGCCAAGACCGAGGGCCGCGTCGCCCTCAAGGAGTTCACGGGCCCCGGCCGTGACCAGCCGATCGCCGTCGGCGACGAGGTCGAGGTCTATGTCGACCGCATCGAGAACGCCCTCGGTGAAGCCGTCATCTCGCGCGACAAGGCCCGCCGCGAGGAGAGCTGGGTCAAGCTCGAGAAGGCGTTCGAGAACAACGAGCGCGTCTCCGGCACGATCTTCAACCAGGTCAAGGGCGGCTACACCGTCGACCTCGACGGCGCCGTGGCGTTCCTGCCGCGCTCGCAGGTCGACATCCGTCCGGTCCGCGACGTCACCCCGCTGATGGGCACGCCGCAGCCGTTCCAGATCCTCAAGATGGATCGCCGCCGCGGCAACATCGTGGTGTCGCGCCGCACCGTGCTCGAGGAGAGCCGGGCCGAGCAGCGCTCCGAGCTGGTGGCCAACCTCGAAGAGGGCCAGGTCATCGACGGCGTGGTCAAGAACATCACCGAGTACGGCGCGTTCGTCGACCTCGGCGGCATCGACGGCCTGCTGCACGTCACCGACATGGCGTGGCGCCGCGTCAACCACCCGTCCGAGGTGGTCAACATCGGTCAGACCGTCAAGGTCAAGATCATCAAGATCAACCACGAGACGCACCGCATCTCGCTCGGCATCAAGCAGCTGCTCGCCGATCCGTGGGAGGGCATCGCCGCCCGCTACCCGGTCGACGCCAAGCTCAAGGGCCGCGTGACCAACATCACCGATTACGGCGCCTTCGTGGAGCTGGAGCCGGGGATCGAGGGCCTGATCCACGTCTCGGAGATGAGCTGGACCAAGAAGAACGTCCATCCGGGCAAGATCGTCTCCACCTCCCAGGAGGTCGAGGTCCAGATCCTGGAAGTCGATCCGGTCAAGCGCCGCATCTC
Organism: Methylobacterium aquaticum; assembly: GCF_016804325.1. Lineage (NCBI taxonomy): Bacteria > Pseudomonadati > Pseudomonadota > Alphaproteobacteria > Hyphomicrobiales > Methylobacteriaceae > Methylobacterium > Methylobacterium aquaticum. Next base: position 6,163,225 of record NZ_CP043627.1, on the reverse strand, counting down.
GCTCGGTCTCAAGCAGACCTTGCAGAACCCCTGGGAGGCCTTCTCCGAGAAGCACCCGCCGGGCACCGAGGTCGAGGGCGAGGTCAAGAACAAGACCGAGTTCGGTCTGTTCATCGGCCTCGAGGGCGACGTCGACGGCATGGTCCACCTCTCGGACCTCGACTGGAACCGTCCGGGCGAGCAGGTCATCGACGAGTTCAAGAAGGGCGACGTGGTGCGCGCCCAGGTTCTCGACGTCGACGTCGAGAAGGAGCGCATCTCGCTCGGCATCAAGCAGCTCGCCGGCGACCCCTTCGCCGATGCCGGTGACGGCATCCGCAAGAACCAGGTCGTCACCTGCGAGGTGCTCGAGGTCAAGGACTCCGGCATCGAGGTCAAGATCGTCGATTCCGACCTCCAGGCCTTCATCCGCCGGGCCGACCTCGCCCGCGAGCGCAACGACCAGCGCCCCGAGCGCTTCGCCGCCGGCGAGAAGGTCGATGCGCGCGTGACGCAGTTCGACCGCAAGGCCCGCCGCGTCCAGCTCTCGATCAAGGCCCTCGAGATGGCCGAGGAGAAGGAGGCGATCGCCCAGTTCGGCTCCGCCGATTCGGGCGCCTCGCTCGGCGACATCCTCGGCGCGGCCCTCAAGGCTCGCCAGGGCGACAAGAAGTAAGACGACAAGAAGCAAGGACGGGACCGTCCGGGCCGCGAGGCCCGGACATCCCCGACGAGACGGCAACGCCCGCGCGGGGACACCCCCCGTGCGGGCGTTCGCGCGTCCGCCTTACCGCGATGGGGGAGGGGAATGCCCGCAAAACCGGTCTTGCCGCTGCGCGACGGCCGGGGGTAGAACAGCCCGGGAGCGAGGCACGCCAATGACTTGCAGGGAACCTCCTGCGGGGAAGGCGGCCTTCCAGGGTCAGACCAGGATACGGGCGCCGCATGGCCATCGATGCCGAACTTCTCCTCGACCGGCGGTCCTTGCGCCGGAAGCTGTCGCTGTGGCGGGCGATCGGGGTCGGGGCGCTGATCGTCGCCGCCGGCGCCGTCGGCTGGCGGGCGGCCGGGGGCGGGGGCTTCTCCGCCGTCACGCCGCAGATCGCCCGCATCAGCATCGACGGCTTCATCGCCGGCAGCGAGAAGACCCGCGAGCTGATGAAGCGCGTCGGCGAGTCGAGCGCGGTCTCGGGCGTGGTCGTCTCGATCAACTCGCCGGGCGGCACCACCACCGGCTCGGAAGAACTGTTCCGCAACCTGCGCGCGCTCGCCGAGAAGAAGCCGATCGTCGCCTTCGTCGACGGCACCGCGGCGTCGGGCGCCTACATCACGGCGATCGCCGCCGATCACATCGTCGCCCGCGAGACCTCGCTCGTCGGCTCGATCGGCGTGCTGTTCCAGTACCCGGAGGTGTCGGGCCTCCTCGACAAGGTCGGGGTCAAGGTCGACGAGGTGAAGTCCTCGCCGCTCAAGGCCGAGCCGAGCGGCTTCCACCCGACCCCGCCGGAGGCCCGCGCGGCGCTCCAGGCGATCGTCGGCGACACCTACGGCTGGTTCAAGGACCTGGTGGCCGACCGCCGCAAGATGAACCCCGACCAGATCAAGACCGTGGCGGACGGGCGGGTGTTCAGCGGCCGCCAGAGCGTGCCGCTGGGCCTGATCGACGAGACCGGCAGCGAGCGCCAGGCCATCGCCTGGCTCGAGCGCGAGAAGGGCGTGGCGAAGAACCTGCCGGTGCGGGACTGGAAGCCGCGCTCCGACAGCCGCTTCGGCCTGTTCTCGGCCGCCGCGGCCGGCGCGGGCCTCATGGGCTACGACGACCTCGCCGCCCGGCTGCGGCAGGCCGGCGACGAGACGGCCAGCCTGACCCAGGGCGGCCTGCTCGCGGTCTGGCGCCCGTAAACATCTCCTCCCGCGCAATCGTCCGGCCGGCCCCGCCTCTCTCGAGACCATACCGCCCATGATCAAGTCCGAGCTGGTGCTCAAGATCGCCGAGCAGAACCCGCACCTGTATCAGCGCGACGTCGAGAACATCGTCAACGCCATCCTGGACACGATCGCCGATGCGCTCGCCCGGGGCGACCGGGTCGAGCTGCGCGGCTTCGGCGCCTTCTCGGTCAAGCGCCGGGAGGCGCGGCGCGGCCGCAACCCGCGCACCGGCGCCGCCGTGGCGGTGGCCGAGAAGGCGATCCCGGTGTTCAAGACCGGCAAGGAGATGCGCCTGCGCCTGAACGCCGCCGGGATCGGCGCCGACGAGCCGAGCCGGGCCGAGGCCGCCGTGAGCTGACCCGAGCCGGCTCTCCGCGAGGCCGGCCCTGGCCCCTCGATGTCGGGTCGGCCCTGGCCTCTCGATGTCAGGTCGGCCCTGGCCCCTCGATGTCAGGTCGGCCCTGGCCCCTTGATCTCAGGTCGGCTCTGGCCTCCGGGCCGCCGCGCGTTACACTTCCTCTCCGGGGCTCCGTCCGGCGGTCCCGCCTCTCCCTCCCGCATCACCGACTGAAAGACCGGGTTTCCCGATGATCCGCTTCCTCAAGGGCCTGATCCTGCTGCCCATCGCGATCGTGGTCGTGCTTCTGGCGGTGGCCAACCGCCAGCCGGTGATGCTGTCCTTCGATCCGTTCACGGACGGCACGCCGGCCTTCAGCCTGCCGATGCCGCTCTACGCGCTGATCTTCGCCGCGGTCGCCCTCGGCATCGTGGTCGGCGGCGTCGGTTCCTGGCTCGGCCAGGGCGATACCCGCCGCGACCGCCGCGCCAAGGGCCGCGAGCTCGCCCGCCTGCGCCACGAGGCCGAGCGCCTGCGCCAGACCGCCCCGGCCAGCACCCATGCCGGCGCCACTCTGGGCCGCACCGCCCTGCCGGCTCCCCGCGCCTGAGATGCGGCTGATCGGCGAGGCCGAGATCGACGCGGCGCTGACGCCGCTCGGCCTGATCGACGCGCTCGCGACGGCCTTCCGGGCCGGCGCGACGGCGCCGACCCGCCATCACCACGCGATCGAGACCGCGCCCGACGGGGCCTCGCTGCTGCTGATGCCGGCCTGGACGGCCGACTATGTCGGGGTCAAGATCCTGACCCTGTTTCCGGGCAATCCGGCCCGGGGCCTCGATACGATCCAGGGCGGGGTCCTGCTCTGCGACGGCCGCGACGGCCGGCCCCTGGCGCTCCTTGACGGTGCCCGCCTGACGCTGTGGCGCACCGCCGCCGCCTCGGCGCTCGCCGCCCGCCACCTCGCCCGCGCGGACGCCGCCCGGATGGTGATGGTGGGGGCCGGCGCCCTCGCCCCCGCCCTCGTGCGGGCGCATGCCGCCATCCGGCCGATCCGCGACGTGGCGATCTGGAACCGCCGGCCGGAGGGCGCCGCCCGCCTGGCCGCGACCCTGGCCGCGGAAGGCCTCAACGCCTATCCGGTTACCGACCTCGCGGCGGCGGTGGGGGAGGCGGATCTGGTCTCCTGCGCCACCCTCTCGACCGAGCCGCTGGTGCGCGGCGCCTGGCTGCGGCCCGGCACCCATCTCGACCTCGTCGGCGCCTTCACGCCGGCGATGCGCGAGGCCGACGACGCGGCCCTCCTGCGCGGGCCGGTCTACATCGACACGCAGGACGCCCTCAAGAAGGGCGGCGACGTCGCGGCGGCGATCCTCTCCGGCGCGCTCGCGCCGGACGCCGTGACGGGCGATCTCGCCGCCCTGTGCCGCGGCGAGGCGCCCGGGCGGCAGAGTCCCGAGGCGATCACGGTGTTCAAGTCGGTCGGCGCCGCCATCGAGGACCTTGCCGCCGCCGCCTGCGTGTGGGAGAGCCTGACGCGGCGGCCTTGAGCACCCGTTTCACGTGCGGGCGATGGCGGATCGGCGTATAGGGGGCGGATGTCGACCGCATCTCCTTTCGCCGCTCCTGTCCTCGTCAAGATCTGCGGCCTCAGCACCCCTGAGACCCTGGAGGCGTCGCTCGCCGCCGGCGCCGACATGATCGGCCTCGTCCATTTCCCGAAAAGCCCGCGCCACGTCGACCTCGCCCTCGGCGCCGCCCTGTCGCGGCAGGCGCGGGGGAGGATCGCGCGCGTCGCCCTGCTGGTCGATCCCGACGACGCCCTGATCGAGGCGGTGATCGCGGCCCTCGATCCGGACTGGCTGCAGCTCCACGGCGCCGAGAGCCCCGAGCGGGTCGCCCAGGTCAAGGCGCGGACCGGCCGCCCGGTGATGAAGGCGCTCGGCATCGCCACCGCCGACGACCTCGCCCGCGCCGCCCCCTACGCGGCGATCGCCGACCGGCTGCTCTTCGACGCCAAGCCCGCCCCCGGCGCGATCCTGCCCGGCGGCAACGGCCACGCCTTCGACTGGTCGCTCCTCGCCGGGGCCGGCCGCGACCACCCGTTCATGCTCTCCGGCGGCCTCACCCCCGAGACCGTCGCCGAGGCCCTGGCGGTGACCGCCGCCCAGGCAGTCGACGTCTCGTCGGGCGTCGAGTCGAGCCCCGGCCGCAAGGACCCGGACCGCATCGCCGCCTTCGTGGCGGCAGCCAAAGCCGCCGCAGGCCCAGTCAAGGCCGCCGCAGGACCAGCCAAGGCCGCCGCGAGTGCTTCCGGGGGTGCGACCGCGCCGGAAATTGCCCCTGCGGCGCGAAGGGCGTAAGTCCCGCCGACACCTGTTTTCGCGAACCCTTCCAGAGGCAGAGCTCCCGCCGTGACCGCTCCCCAGAATCCGAACTCGTTCCGCACCGGCCCCGACGAGCGCGGCCGCTTCGGCATCTTCGGCGGCCGCTTCGTGGCCGAGACCCTGATGCCGAACATCCTCGCCCTGGAGGAGGCCTATGCGGCGGCCAAGGCCGATCCGGCCTTCCAGGCCGAGATGACCGCCTACCTCACCCATTACGTCGGCCGGCCGAGCCCGCTCTACCACGCCGAGCGGCTGTCCGAGCATCTCGGCGGCGCGAAGATCTACTTCAAGCGTGAGGAGCTGAACCACACCGGCTCGCACAAGGTGAACAACGTGCTGGGCCAGATCCTGCTCGCCCGGCGCATGGGCAAGCCGCGGATCATCGCCGAGACGGGGGCGGGCCAGCACGGCGTCGCCACCGCGACGCTCTGCGCCCGCTTCGGTCTCAAATGCGTCGTCTACATGGGCGCCGTCGACGTCGAGCGGCAGAAGCCGAACGTCTTCCGGATGAAGATGCTCGGCGCCGAGGTGGTGCCGGTCGAATCCGGCACCCGCACCCTCAAGGACGCGATGAACGAGGCCCTGCGCGACTGGGTCACCAACGTCGCCGACACCTTCTACTGCATCGGCACGGTGGCGGGGCCGCATCCCTACCCGGCGATGGTGCGCGACTTCCAGTCGATCATCGGCATCGAGACCAAGGCGCAGATGCTGGAGCAGGAGGGCCGCCTGCCGGATTCGCTCGTCGCCTGCATCGGCGGCGGCTCGAACGCCATGGGGCTGTTCCACCCGTTCCTCGACGACCGCGAGGTGGCGATCTACGGCGTCGAGGCGGCCGGCCACGGCGTGTCGAGCGGCCTGCACGCGGCTTCCCTCACCGGCGGCAAGCCGGGCGTGCTGCACGGCAACCGCACCTACCTGCTGATGGACGGCGACGGCCAGATCGCCGACGCCCACTCGATCTCCGCCGGCCTCGACTACCCGGGCATCGGCCCCGAGCATGCCTGGCTGCACGAGATGGGCCGCGTCACCTACCTGTCGGCGACCGATACGGAGACCCTGGAGGCCTTCCGCCTCTGCTCGCTGATGGAGGGCATCATCCCGGCCCTCGAGCCGGCCCACGCGCTCGCCAAGGTCAAGGAGCTCGCTCCCAGCCTGCCCCGCGACCACCTGATGGTCGTCAACCTCTCGGGCCGCGGCGACAAGGACATCCCCCAGGTCGCCGAGATCCTGGGCGACGCCCTCTGAGCCCAGCCGCGCCGCGTCCGGACTGGCGCGGCGCAAAAAGGCCCGCGACAGTTCCTTGACAGGCCCGCCGGCCTCCCCCTATACCGCGGCCATCGCAGCGGCGGGCACGCACCGGCCGCAGCGGGGCGGAGTAGCTCAGTTGGTCAGAGCAGAGGAATCATAATCCTTGTGTCGGGGGTTCAAATCCCTCCTCCGCTACCATCAAATTCTGGCTTTTCCTTCGCAAGGTCAGCCACTTACACGCAGGAGCCCTGGACCTTCGGTTCGGGGCTTTCTTGCTTCTCGGGCTGTTCTCGGGCTGCGATGCCCGAAATTCATCCCGGGCTGCGGGGCCCTGGATCCACGCACCGCGACGCGTCCCAGGGCCCACGGTCTCACCCGGCGTTGACAGCTCCAAGCCCGGTCTTGCTCAGCCGCGCCGCCACCACAGCCAGTCGGCTGCGCACAAGGCGGCCGCCCCGACGGCGGCGAGCCTCCTCCAGGCGTAGCGCTACCGGAAGGGGAGGGCCCCGAGCCGCTCGCGCTCCTGCCTGTCGTATTCATCCGCCGCCCGCCATTCCATCGTCGCCCTCCCGGTACCGCCACGCCCCAGCACGTCTCGGCGTTTACCATGTTTGATTTCGCGCTTGACGGAGGCATGAGCGTGTCCCACTTTGGGAGACACAGGGGCTGGCGTGGGTCGCCTCTGCGACGGAGAGACCGATGGGCATCTACAAAGACGTGCCGTGGCTGGCGAACAAGCGCGCTGAGACGATCACCGACGAGGAAGTTGAGCGCGCGCTGGCGGCGATGAAATTGGACCCGCGCGTCAGCCTCGTCGAGTACGCGGGGCGCGGCCGCAGCGGGGGCCGACATTCAAGATCAAGGCAACGGACTGCGCCGAGGGCGATCTCGAAGGGACGTACTCGCTCGGGCGATGCCTGAACGCGCTGTCGCGGACGCAGGCGCAGTACAAAGAGCACATCGCGACAGTGCGAGCGCAACAAGCTGAGCACTCCAAGTATGTCGAGGAGCTCAGGCGCCAGGAAGAGGCCATGCGCGTGGAGAACCGCAAACGGCTCCAAGACGCCGGTATCAGCCCGCAGCGCCTGTCCTGGATCTGCAACTGCCTAGCCCGCGGCGTCTACCTCGACGACGACGCGCTGGAAGATTGGTCTTGGTACTCGCGCGAGATTGTGCGCGGCCGGCCTGCCCCGATGGCACTCCATCGCCACGTCGCCGGTTTCGTTCGTACCTGAATTGCGACCTCACGGTCGGGGCCTACGCGCCCCGGCCTCCATCCAGGTGCCTCTCTGAGGCGCCTCGATGGGGGCCGCCCCACTCAGGCTGGCATGGGCCGCCTGTGGCAGGAACGAGAGACCTAGCAATGGCAAGAACGACGATCCACTGCGCGACAGATGGTTGCACGGGCACGATGGATGTTCAGGGCAACAACCGCAGAGACGCCGACTATCGGGCCAAGAAATTGGTCGAGCGTGGCTGGACCTGCCGCGACTGCGACAACCGCGAGGCCGCCGCTGCTGCGGTTGCGGCCGGGCTGCCTGCCCTGGAGGGCAGCGACAAGCAGGTCGCGTGGGCGAACGGGATCCGGAACGCGACGATCTCCCGGATCGAGCACCTGCTCAAGGAGGCCCCCTCGATCCGCAACCTCGACGGCGGCGGCTTCGGCTACAATGCCGACGCGGTGGAGATGGCGCTCCTCATCCGCAAGGCCGGCCAGCCCGCGGTCGACGCGGCCTTCGCCGCGATGAAGGCCGAGACGGACGCCCGGTTCTGGATCGATGGGCGTATGGACGCGATGCACGTGCAGCTGGCTGCCGTCGTCGACCGGCTCGCAGAGGAGGAGCGGGCCCTGTCGCCGGAGGGCAAGGCCGAGGCGGCTGCGGAGCAGGAGGCCATGGAGGAGGCGACGCTCCGCCCGGCCGAGCCCGTCTCCGAAACGATCGCGGAGCTCTCGTTCCGGGACGGTGTGTTCGCCGCGCGATACGATGAGCGGTCGGATGCGTTCAATGGCACGGTCAAGGCGATGGGGTACCGGTGGGACGCCGCGGCCATGGCGTGGACGCGCCCGTTCGATCCGCTGACGATGGGCGCCCCCGTCGACCGCCTCGCGGAGACCGCGCATGAGCTCTTGGCCGCGGGCCTCGTCGTCGCCCTCCACGACCCGGAGGCGCGTGCCAAGGCCGTGGCCCGGTCCTACGATCCGGAGCACCGGCGCTGGATAAGCGTCATCACGGAAGGCGCGAACAAGGGCAAGTTCCGGCTGACGTGGGGACGCGACGAGGATCTCTACGGCGTGTTCCGGGGACTGCGGGGCGCCGCCTACCGGGGCAAGATGTGCCTCGTCCCAGCGACGTCGCGCGACGAAGTTCTGGATTTCGCCGAGGCGCATGCCTTCCGCCTCACGCCCGGCGCCGAGGCCATGGCCGCCGAGGTCCTGGAGCGGCGCGAGCGAGGCGTCGTCGTGGAGGCCACGGCCCGCCCGAAGGCCGAGGCGCAACCGCGGGGAAGCCGCCCCAACGCCATGCACGTGCCCTCCGACGTGACGCTGCACGATGACCTGGTCGACCACGACTGAGCTTCTGCCGCATCAGGCGGACGCCGTCGCGAAGCTCCTGCCCTCCCGCGTGGGGGGGCTCTTCGCCGAGATGGGGACCGGCAAGAGCCGGTGCCTCATTGAGCTCGCCGCGCGGCGGCGGGCCAAGATCGATCGGGTGGTCTGGTTCTGCCCGGTATCGATCAAGGAGACCGTGCGGCAGGAGATCCTGAAGCACACCACCTGCGGTCCCGGTGACGTGTTCGTTTTCGACGATCGGACCGATGCGGGGACCATGCCGCTCGACCGTCCCTGGTACGTCGTCGGCATCGAGAGCTTGTCGTCGAGCGTGCGCGTCATCGCCGCCTTCGACGCCCTCCTTGACGAGCGGACGTTCGTGGCGGTGGACGAGAGCACGTACATCAAGGGCCCGCACTCGGCCCGGACCCGGCGCGTGACGGATATGTCGCGCCGGGCGCGCTACCGGGCGGTACTGACGGGGACCCCGTTCACGCAGGGCGTCGTCGACCTCTACGCACAGATGTCGTTCCTGAGCCCCAATATCCTCGGCTACAACTCGTTCTGGTCGTTCGCCAACAACCACCTTGAATACGATACAGACCGGAAGACGGGGAAGCCGACGGGCCGGATCATCCGCTCGCATAACACTGGCGTGTTGGCGGCCCGCATCGCGCCATACGTCTACCAGATCCGCAAAAACGAGTGCCTCACCCTCCCGGAGAAGCTCTACGAGGAGCGGTGGGTCCCCATGGCCCTGGAGCAGGTAGATGCTACGCGGGTCGCCAAGGAGGAGGTCCTGGCGGACGAGGGCACGTACGATAGCCCGCACATCGCGATCTTCCGGCTGTTCTCGCGCCTCCAGGCGATCGCCTGCGGCTTCCACGGGGGGCGCCCGATCCGGCACCACCGCATCGCCGGCCTGTCCGACGTCATCGAGCGGATCCCCGAGGGCGAGAAGATCGTCGTCTGGACGAAGTACCGGCAGGGCCTCGCCGACATCACGCGCGCGCTCAGGGATTCGTACGGCCCCGATTCGTGCCGGGAGTTCCACGGTGGCCTCGACGAGCGGGAGCGCAACCGAGAGGTCGATGCCTGGCGCCGGGAGGCCAGGTTCCTCGTCTCGACGCAGCAGTCGGGCGGCCACGGCCTGACCCTCGTCGAGGCGAGCCACGCCGTCTTCTACTCGACGAGCTTCAAATACTCGGAGCGCGCCCAAGCCGAGGATCGCATCCACCGCATCGGGCAAGGGCGCCCCTGCACGTACGTGGACATCGCCGTGGAAGACAGCATCGACCGGCGGATCCTCGCCGCCGTCCGGAGCAAGGGCGAGACCCTGGATGCGTTCCGGCGCGAGCTCGACACATGCAAGCGCAAGGGCATGAGAAACCGCGTCAGGGAACTCGTCATGGCACTCTAGCGCTTGACGGCACTCCCTGCATGTCCCATATTTCGAGACATGCAGGGGCAGGCATGGGCCGCCCGGCTGGAGACAGAGATGTCGAAATCCGTGACCATCAGCGTTGTCGCGCCCGAGCAGCGCGACCGCGACTTCTACGCCGATCTCGGCCCGTTTTTCATGGACGGGGCCGTCCGCCGCGAGCTCCCCTACCTCAAGGACCTGCCGACCAAGACCTGGCTCCTGGCCAAGGACGCTGCCGGGCAAGTCGTCGGGTTCGCCGGCATCATCCCGCACCGTAACGGCGTCACCGAGCTCTGCTCGCTCTACGTCGCGCCGGCGCACCGCTCGAAGGGACTGGCCGAGGAACTCGTTGCCCGACGCCTCTCGATGGTCGATGGCGCTCGCGTGATCCGCGTGGTCTGCCCCCCCACCTCGGCCGGCCTCTACGCCGACAAGGGCATGCGGCAGGTCGCCAAGCGTGGCAGCTACGTCGTCCTGGAGCGCAAGGCCGAGAAGAAGGCCGCCTGAGATGGTCCGCGCCCACATCTCCCCCGACGCCGCCTCCCGGCGCCGGGCCGTCGAGGGATTCCTCGCGGCCTGCGGCGCCCGCCATGTGGCCTACGTCTGCCCCGAGGCCTACGCCGCCCGGTCCGCCTGGATCGCGCCCCACGCTCTCGTCGTCCCGTTCGAGCGTCTTGAGGACCGCGATACCTGGCTCACCCTCAACGCCATAGCGGGCCCGGACACTGCCCTGGTGATGGAGTGCGTGTCCCGCTACCCGAAGATCACCTCCGGCAAGTTCGTGAACCTCCAGCGGCTGTCGAAGCTGTGCGGGCACCGCTGCCTGGTGGACGTCGTCCCGTTCACGCTCGGCATCGAGTACATCTACACGCCTTACAGCTACCTCGACCGCGGCATCCTCGGCTACGCGCACTGGTACGCGTTCCGCGAGGGCAACATCGAGCAGGACGAGGCCGGCAACGTCGTCTCGTCACACGACCCGGTGCTGCTGGCCCGCAAGATCGCGCAGGTCACCACCTGCGACGGCTCGGCCCTGCTGGCATCGAGGGCGGTCCTCCCCGTCGATGCCGACGCCTCCGAGCATGCCGGCTACGCGGAGAGGAAGGCGGCGCTCTTCGCCGAGCACACGAACCCAACGAAGATTGTCACCCGCCTCGCCGACCACGCACATGCCTTCAAGTCCCGGACGGCCGCCGTCGTCGACCATGTGCGGCGGTTGCCGGGCCGCGCGTTGGTCCTGACGAACCTCGGCTCCTACGCCGACCGCCTTGGCAAGGCGCTTACCAAGGCCGGCGCGCGGGACGCAGTGGCGACCTCGTTCTCCCTGGCGGTCGAGCGCAACGACCTCGGCGCCTTCGACCACCTCGTCTACGCCGAGGCCCCCATCGTGAAGTCGTACCTCGCCCTCGATGTCGAGGGCGCGATGCGCCGGGACGCGACGGTCACGGACGTCCGGGGGGACACGCGCGTCGACAGCTTCCTGCACGACCGCTGGTCCCGTGAGACCGGCGGCATTGAGGCCCTCACCGCAGCCCTGATGGGGGTCCGCCATGCCGCGTAAGCTCTATCTCTCCAAGACCGTCGACGCCGCCCTGGCCGAGCGCATGGACTGGATCTTCGACACGTACGCGACGGTCGTCGTCTCGGTGTCCGGCGGCAAGGACAGCACCGTGCTCCTCGATGCCGCCCGCAAGGAGGCCCTGCGCCGGGGCACGAACGTCACGGCGTTCTTCCTCGACCAGGAGGCCGAATACGGCGCCACCATCGAGCACGTCCGCCACCTCATGGGCCTGCCCGGCGTCCTGCCGGCCTGGTACCAAGTCCCCCTGCGCATGACGAACGCCACTTCGTTCGAGGAGGCCTGGCTTCATGCCTGGGATCCGGGTGCCCAGTGGATGCGGGCGAAGGAGCCCGGCGCGATTGCGGAGGCCCCCGGCGCGCCCGACCGCTTCCATGCATTCTTCGAGTGGATCGAGGCGCAGTGCGGCGCCGACACGTGCTTCCTCGTCGGCCTGCGGGCCGAAGAGGCGCTCAACCGGTACCGCGCCGTCACGAAGCACGCCGCGGTCGATGGCGTGACGTGGTCCAGTCGGACCAAGGGCGCGGCCGTGAAACTCTATCCGCTCTACGACTTCACGTTCGAGGACATCTGGACCTACCTCGGCAAGTTCGGCGTCCCCTACAACCGGGCCTACGACTGGATGTGGGCCAAGGGGCACGGCATCCAGGAGATGCGAGTCTCGAACCTCATCCACGAGCAGGCCTTCCACAGCCTCTCGACCCTCCAGGAATTCGAGCACGACACGTTTGAGGCCCTGCAGCGACGCCTCGCCGGCGTCCACGCAGCCGCGCTCTACGCCGGGGAGCAGTCGGTCTACCAGACCCTCGTCCGGCCCAAGGCATACAGGACCTGGCGCGCCTACCGGGACTTCCTCCTCGACACCCTGCCGGTAGACGTCGGGAAGTTCCGCACCCGCTTCGACCGGCAGCCCGAGGCGGAGAACGTGGCGCGCTCGCAGTGCCGGGCGCTCCTCCTCAACGACCACGAGGGCAACCTGCCCATCGACACCACCGTGAAGGATCCGCGGGCCTCGCTCGCCAAGTGGATGGAGCTCCTCTAATGACCCGCATCGAAGCCCTCGCCGCCGCCCTCGCGACCGAGATCTCGGCCCTGCCGCTCGCCGAGAGGGTCGAGGCCCTCAACGCCGCCCGCCGGGCCCTGCACGAGGTATCCCCGTTCCGCGCGGAGCCGGTGGACCTGGTGACCTGGATCCCGAACGACCGGGTTACGGCGAACGAGTACAATCCGAATAAGGTCGCCTCGCCCGAGATGCAGCTGCTCCACCGCAGCATCAAAGAGGACGGCTACACGCAGCCCATCGTCACGTTCCCTGCGGGTGAGGCCGCTATCGTCGTCGACGGCTTCCATCGGCACCGCGTCGGCAAGGAGAAGCCGGATGTGCGGGAGCGCGTCCACGGCTACCTGCCGGTCGTCGGCATAAACAAGCCTCTGGCCGAGCGCATGGCCTCGACCGTCCGTCACAACCGCGCCCGTGGCAAGCATCAGGTGGATCTCATGAGTGAGATGGTCGTCAAGCTCGTCAACCTCGGCCAGTCCGACCAGGCCATCGCGCGCCAGCTCGGGCTGTCAGCGGACGAGCTCATCCGCCTCAAGGCGCAGACCGGCATCGCCGCCTTGTTCGCTAATCAACCGTTCAGCCGCTCGTGGGTGGCGGTCGATGGCGAGGAGCCGGTCCCGGCGCTTGCCGACGAGGAGGCGTGAGGTGGAGGTCAAGATCATGCACCAGGACAACTTCGCTTTCCCCGATGGAGACCGTGACTGGCATAGGATGGGTCTCAAGCCCATCGGCATCGTGAGGAAGGGCAAGGAAGACGAGTGGCTGCCCCTAGCTGTCGATGACAGGAGGATCGCCTTCACAGTCGACGGAGACGAGGTAACTCCCCTCGACAAGGAGTTGGCTGGGCCTGCGATCTTTCAGGCCCTGGAGGAGACTTGCGAGCGCCTCTGGGGGCACTCCTGGAACTCGTCGGTGGGGGAAATCTTCTCGCTCAATCGCCGCACCATCCAGCGGGACCGCGTGTCTAAGGGTCTTCTCCCTCCAAGAATTCTCCAGATGATCGCCTACGTTTCAAGCGCAGACGATGGAGAGGAACTTGCAGAGGCACTGATTGCAGTCTCGCGATATGCAGCCAAGTTCAAGGACAAGGAGATTGTGAGACGGTATATGCAGAATGCTATCGACGTATTCTACGGAGATTTCGATCGTGAAATCGGCGTACAGCCTACGGATACGCCCTCGACCGAGTGAAGCTCGAACTAGGTCTCAGCACCCGCCCGGGCTTGCCCCGGGTCCCGGCCGGCGCGAGGATGCGGGCATGACCGATCCCGACGAGACCTACCCGCCCGAGACCGCGACCGTCCTGCGTGGGATGGCCCCGCCCCGGCGGCCGCTCGGCCACGAGGAGGACTTGGTCGCCATGGTCCGCCTGCGCGCCGACGGCGAACTGGTCGTCTCCGCGCCCGGGGCGCCCCCGACCCGCATCGTCGCCGTCAGGGCGAAGCGGTCCCGCGCCGCGGCGCAGCGGGTCGCAGAACTTATCGAGGAAGCCATCGTCGCGAGGGAGCGCCGGGGCGGAGAGGGGTAGTCGGGATTTGAGCGGTCCTGGAAGGAAATCGGCAACCAGGCTTCGGCCTTCCGACAGCCCTCCGACAGCCCTCCGGCAAGGGGCCCTTGCCCGGCGAGGGCGTCCAGGGAAATATGAGGGCTCGACTGGGAGAGACCCCGTGACCGCTCGCTGCTTGAAACGATTAGCCGCCACCGCCGCCTGAGCCAGCCCGCTCGGCGCCCCTGCGCGTCCTCCGTTTCCCCAGCGAGACCCCAGATGTCCAACACGAAGCACAGCCGCCGGGCGGCGGCGAATGCGGTCGCACGCGCAATGGCCGGCGACACGACGATCCCCGGCCCCCGCGAGCCGAAGTCCCCCCAGGGGCGCCTGGAGATGCTGGCCGGCGGAGAATTCGTCGGCTGGTCCGCCGTCGCCGACGCGACCGCCCGCCTGATGGGGCTCCCAATCGAGTGGCTCTCCGAGCGCACCCGGCGCGCCGTCGAGAAGGCCATCGAAGACCCGACCTTCAAGCGCCTGCGCCGGGCGCGGGCCGTCCTCTTCGATGAGAGCGCGCGCCGGGATCTTCCCGACATGTACTCGAAGGACTGCGCCGTCGCGCATGAGATGCTCGCGTTCAACCTGGCTGCGCTTGGCTGCTCGCAAGCGCACGGCGAGATCACAGCAGCCGCCCTCGATCGTTTCAGTCAGCTTCTAGGCGCCGGAAGGCACGCCGAGGCGTACATGTGCCTGCGCTCGGCTATCGTGTGGGCTGGAAATGCCTCACTCGATTTTACAGACCAGCCTTATTACAGCGAGCCTAATTACTCTCAGCTGTCCCAATACCGCTTCGACACGCGGCGGATGCTACAATTCGCGACGGCTCTCCACGACGCGGAGGCCCAGGCGCTTATCGCGGACGCGATCCTAAAGGGGGGCGCCGGGCAGCTGCCTCCCGCAGACAAGGACGGCGACCTCGCCATCGACCTGGCTTCCCACGACTTTATGGCGGGCACGGAGGATCTGCCGGAGCCCGAGGAGCCGCTGCCGATCCCCGCGCCGGTCGGCAGGACGCTCGTCGTCGTGGGCAGCCTCGCGCATCTTCCTAAGCCGGCTATCCACGCCCGGGAACGGCGAGATAGCCCCCGTGCGGAGTTCGAGCGGATCGAGAATAAGGCCCTGCCGCTGCTCCCGGCGCCGGATCCGCACGCGTTCGTCGAGGAGGGCGTGCGCCGGGCGCCCTGGCTGCGGCCCATCTTCGAGATCCTTGCACAGGATCTAGTCGGCGCGCCGTACGCCTGGACCCGCCCGACGGCGCTCGTCTCGCGCCCTGGTATGGGCAAGACGGCCGCGGTCAGGGCGGTCGCCAGGGGCCTCGGCCTGGCCCTGAGGATCTATAACGCCGCCGGGGCGGCCGACGGTTCTTTCGGGGGTACGTCGAGGCAGTGGATTTCGGGCCGCGCGTCGATCCCGCTCCAGACACTCCTGCAAGAGGGTGTCGCCAACGTCGTAATTGGTGTCGACGAAATCGAGAAGGCGTCCCTGGACCGTAGAAACGGCGCGCTCGGCGATACGCTCCTACCGTATCTTGAGCGTGAGAGTTCCAAGGCTATATTCGACAGCTACATCGAAACTAACGTCAATCTCTCGGCCGTCTCGTTTCTCGTCACCGCCAATTCCATGGAGGGCGTCCCCGGGCCCCTCCGGGACCGTCTCCGGATCCTGGAAGTCCCGGCTCCGGGACGGGAGCATCTGCCTGTCGTCGCGGCGAACCTCGTCGCCGAGATCCGCGCCGAGCGGGGCCTCGACGAGGCCTGGCTGCCCGGCCTCGATGGAGACGAACTCTCGCTGCTGGCGCGGCACTGGAAGGGGGGCTCGCTCAGGCCCCTGAGGCGCCTCGTGGAGACGCTGCTCGCCGGGCGCGAGCGTCTGGCCCCCCGCCACTAAGGGGGGCCACCGTGGAGACGCATTCGATCGCCGCGATCGCGGCCGCCCTGACGCGCGCCTGGGAGGCGGGCAGGATCTGCCCCCACGTCGGGGCGGGGGCCCGGGCCCGCATCCTCGCTCTCGCCCGCCTCGCCGACCAGGGCCTCTTCCCGCGAGAGGAGGCCCTACAGGCCGCCCGCGAGGCCGAGGCGCTGGCCCTTTGTTTCAGCCCACTGCCTACCGGAGACGTCCCGTGAGCATACGCGACGATTTCATCGGCATCGCCTCGCGTGCCCTTCGCACGCACCGCGGCGCCGACAGCGTGACCGTCAGCGGCGTCCGGCCCTCGCCCGCCGGCCCGCTCGTGCAGTGGGCGGCCCCCCTGCTGTCGTGGGAGCGCGAGCGCAGGCCTCTGCCCGGCGGTGGGAGCGTCCTCGGCCCGCCGGGTGGCGCGCTGCTCCTGACGGTCCTCGCCCGCTTCATGGCTTGCCGGTGGCGCTCCGGCCCGCCGCACGCCGCGCCGACCTGGGCCGAGGATCTCGCCGCCCGCCACCCCCGGATTTTCGGGTTCCCGCCCTCAAGTCACGCCGGCTGGAGCTGGCTCTGGGAAGCCGGCGCCGAGCTCATCACGGAGAACGGGATCCCCCGCGGCTTCCAGACGACCGACACTAAGGAGAAGTTCGGCACTCTGCGCTGGGATATCCAAGCTAGCGAGTGCGCTGACTATGCAGACAGCATCGTCGATTGCATGGACCACCTGTCGGCGTTTATCTGTGAATACTGCGGTGCTCCGGGATTTCTGCGCAAGGGATCATGGGTCAAGAGCGAGTGTAGTGCCCACGCGCAGGGTAAGCCCGCGTTCAAGGCGGAGGAGGCGTGATGCGCATTTGGATCCTCTCCGATCTCCATGTCGACGCGAGCCCGTGGGAGCCGCCCGCGGGCCCCCGCGTCGACCTCGCCATCGTCGCCGGAGACGTCGCCGATGGCCTGACGAAGCGGTCCCTGCCGTGGCTCGCCGAGCACGTGCGGCCGCGCGCCCGGCACGTCGTCTATGTGCCGGGCAACCACGACATGTACGGATGCCGCATCCCTGACGAGACCGCCCGGGGACGGGACGCCGCGATCGCGTCGGACGTCACGATGCTGGACGCCGGGCAGTCCCGGATCGTCGACGGCGTCCGGATCATCGGCGCGACGCTCTGGACCGATTACGGGATCGGTGATCCGGTCAGTCCGCTGTTCAACGTGTCCCGCTCGCCGTTCCTGGTCCCCTCGACCGGCTACGAAGTCGGGATCCGCAACCGCTCGATCACAGGGCTGGAAACCTCCCTGGCGCTGTTCCGGCTCGATTTCGCGTCCGAGAACCTGTTCCAGGGCGACACCGGCACCACCGAGCCGAGCCGGCCGACACGGCGGTTCGGTATCGAGTGGAGCAACCATTACGCCGTCACGCCCTGGCTGGCCCTGGAGGGCGACCTGACGCTCACCAACGCCCGCTTCGCCGACCGCGACCCGGTCGGCCGGCGGGTGCCCGAGGCGCCGACCACGATCGCGTCGGCGGGCATCACGTTCGGCGAAGGCCAGGGCTGGTTCGGCTCACTGCGACTCCGCTATTTCGGGCCGCGCCCTCTGATCGAGGACAACTCGGTGCGCTCGAAGCCGACCGCGCTTCTCAACGGCCGGGTCGGGTACAACTTCGACAACGGCGTCAGCCTCTCCCTCGACGTGCTGAACGTGACCAATGCCAAGGCGGATCAGATCACCTACTACTACGTGTCACGCCTGCCGGGGGAGGACGCGGGCGGCGTCGCCGACCGCCACTTCCACCCGGTCGAGCCGACAGCCGTGCGGCTGACGCTTGCCGGCCGGTTCTGAGACCTGATTTTCCCACCTGAGAAGGATCTTCGCATGCGCACCCTCGCTGTCTCGATCGGATTGCTGACGGCTCTTTGGATCGGCCCTGCCGCAGCGCATGGCTGCCATCACGGCTGGCAGCAGGCCCCCGCGGAGGGCTGGCACAGCCACGGCCTCAAGTGCGATGCCCGCAAGGGCCTCGGCGTGTCGCGCCGCGGCAAGGGTCACGCCCGCCGGGCCGCGTAGCCTCGAAATTCGAGACGCGAGACCGTGCGGGCATCGGGTTCTCCGATGCCCGTCGGTCGTTTCTAGAGCCGAGCAGCTTCGCCGCTTCGAAAGCCGTTCGACGCATCGAGCAACCAGTGCAACGTCCGAGTGCGACGGGCCCGGACCGGCATGCTCCCGGGGGGCGCCTGGGCCTTGGACTCGAAGCAAATTCTGCCCCGTCGAACCCGGGCAGACGGGATTCCGCCGGTCGTGCGACCTCGGTCGATGGCGGCGCGGCCGCCGCGCTCATGCGTGCATCGCCAGCATCCAAACCGCCATGGCGACCATCATCAGGTTCTCGGTCAGCGAGACGAAGCCGAGCGGCACCTTGCTCGACCCGCCGACGCAGGCGCACTTGATCTCGCGCTTGTCGACGTAGACCGCCTTGAACACCGAGACGGCCCCGATCGTCCCGATGAACAGGGCCACCGGGATCGACAGCCAGTTCAGGGCTCCCGCGATCATGAGGATGCCGGCGAGGCCTTCCAGGAACGGATAGGCGTAGGCGTAGCGGACCCAGCGTTGGCCGAGCAGGTCGTAGCCCAGGAACATCGACGAGAAGCTCTCGACGTCCTGCAGCTTGAGGAGGGCGAGCACACACATGCTGAAGGCGATGAACCACTCGGCCGCGCGCATCGTGAACGGCGTGCCGGTGACGGCATAGCTGGCCGCAAGCGCCATCAGCGCCGTCATGGAGAACACCGCAACGACCGGCGTGTAGGTCGTCGCGTTCGGGTCGTTCGCCGTTGTGCCGAAGCGGCGGCGCAGGTCGTCGTAGCCCCCGACGCGCGCGCCGTCGATGAAGGTCTGGGGCGTCGACTTGACGTCGTGCTCGGCCTTGAAGCGGTCGGTCTCCTCGCGCGTGGTGAGCCAGTGATCCTCGACCGCGAAACCCTGGCGTTCGAGCAGGTCCTTGGCCTTCAGCCCGTACGGGCAGAGGTGCTTCTCCATCACCATGCGGTAGAGGACGGCCTTCTTTGCGGTGGCTGACATGCGAATTTCCTCAAGCAGTCGGTCGCTATCGGGGGAAGCGGACCGGGATGAACCCGGCCCGCGCGGTGCCTACCGGCCGTGCCGCTTCAGCCACGCCTCCATGTCGGCGATCTCCTTTTCCTGATCGTCGATGATCTTCTGCGCCATCGCTCGCGTCTCGGGGTCCTTGGCGTGCGTCAGCGCGACCTTCGCCATGGCGACCGCGCCCTTGTGGTGCGGGATCATGTGCGTGCGGAAGTCGACGTCCGGGTCGCCCGTGTAGGCGACATGCATCTCCTTCATCATCGCCGCGTCGGCGGCCTTGAACTCAACGGTCGAGGCGGTGTCCTTCGGGTCCGGCTTCGTCTTGCCCATCCCGTGCCTGGGCATGAAGCGATGGTCGTGCGACGCCTGCGCGAAGGCGGGACCGGCGAGGCCGGACGAGAGGAGGACGATGGCGGCGAAGGTGCGAGGGGCGGTCATGGATCGGTCTCTGCTTAGAATGGGAATTGGATCGAACGGGCCACCCGGGACGGCCCCCCGGGGGGGGCATGCGCGGACTTCGCCTGGGAGGCGGGTCGGCCGCACCCGGGGCGGCGAGAGGCGGGATCGGCAGCTACGGGATCTCCCCGTGCCGGGAGGGCCGGAGGTGCACCGTCGACGCGGGCACAACTCGGGCGTCGCGCGCCTTCAGGCGCGCCTCATCTCACGCGAGGGTTCGGGGAGGCCTCGGCAGGGCTTCGGGTCCGGCGCCGGTGCGAACGGGGGCGTCGCGCGGGACCAGCCTGACGGCCCGGAACGGGATCGACGCCAAGGCGGGCGGGCCGGGCAGAATGCCAGCGGCACAGCAAGTCATCGTTCCGCAGCAGCGGACCCGGCAGGGGCCGGGGCAGCAACCAGCGTCCCGGATGGGCGCGACAGCGGTGATCCGGAGCGCGGTCTCCGCGCAGGCCAGAGGCTCGGCCCGGGCGACATGCCCGGCAAGATTCGCAGCCGGAACCGCTGCCACCGAGGCGGTCCGCGTGTGCGTCGCGGAACCGTGGCCAGCGTGATGGGCGTGTCCCTCATGGGCCTGGACTGCCGGCGGCACGAAGGAGGCGAGGATCACGAGGATCACCGCCGCCATCAGGCGCACGATCGGCCGATCGGGGATCATGAGGCTGGCTCGCACCTGCTCCTGTAGCCGGATCGTGCCCGTTCGCGGGGCGTCGCCATCCACTTGTGATTTTTGGTCGTGGGCTCGGAGTTTCAAGGGCCGGCGAACCTGTCCACCCGACGACCGGCATCGTCGTCGGCACGGCGGTAATCATCGAGATTTGCGAACAAAATCATCGCAACGTTCTGTTGGATCGAATGGTTGCGCATCGGCACGTTGGGGACAGACCCAAGCGACCCCGCGAGACCGTCATGACCGCCGCGACCCTCATCGCATCCCCCCTTGCCCACCTGCGCCGCCTCCTACCCGGCCTCCTCCTGTGCCTCGCAGTGACCGGCGCCGCCGTCGCGCTCGAATCGGCCGAGGAGCACCTGTTCGGCCGCGCCTGGCTCGAGGCCCTGGTGCTCGCCATCGTGCTCGGCACGGCCCTGCGCACCGCGTGGAACCCGGGCGCGCGCTTCTTTCCCGGCATCGCCTTCGGGGCCAAGACGGTCCTCGAAGTCGCCGTCGTCCTGCTCGGTGCCTCGCTCAGCCTCGCAACCCTGCTGGCGGCCGGACCCGGCCTTCTCGTCGGCATCGCCGTGGTGGTGATGGCGGCGATCGCGGCGAGTTACGGCATCGGCCGCGCCCTAGGTCTGCACCCCCGGCTCGCGATCCTCGTCGCCTGCGGCAACTCGATCTGCGGCAACTCGGCGATCGCCGCGACCGCCCCGGTGATCGGTGCGGACGGCGAGGACGTCGCCTCCTCCATCGCCTTCACAGCGGTGCTCGGGGTGCTGGTCGTGCTCGGCCTGCCCTTGCTCGTGCCGCTCCTCGGCCTGTCGCCGATGCAGTACGGCGTGCTCGCCGGCCTCACCGTCTACGCCGTGCCGCAGGTGCTCGCCGCGACGGCGCCGGTGGCGGCGCTGAGCGTGCAGGTCGGCACCGTGGTCAAGCTGGTCCGCGTGCTGATGCTCGGCCCGGTGGTGCTGGCGCTCTCCCTCGGCGCGAGCCGGCTGCGCGAGGAGACGGACGAGCCGGCCCCGCACGTCACCGCGGGGGAGCGTCCGAAGCCCGGCCGCGTCGCGATCCACCGCCTCGTGCCGTGGTTCATCCTGGCGTTCCTGGCGATGGCCGGCCTGCGCTCGGGCGGTCTGATCCCGCAAGCCGCCCTGCCGCCGATCGCCGCGACCGCCAACGTGCTCACCATCGTGTCGATGGCCGCGCTCGGGCTCGGGGTCGACGTGCGCAGCGTCGCCGGCGCGGGGCTGCGGGTCACGCTGGCGGTGGTCGCCTCCCTGCTCGCCCTCACCGCGGTCAGCCTCTGCCTGATCCAACTCCTCGGCATCGCCTGACCGAGCGTCCTCGGACGACCGTTTCCCGGCGCGCCGGAGGGAAACGATCTCTCCAATCGATCGGAACGAGCAGGACTTTCCGTTGGAAGCCCTGTCTCATGGAAGATACTTTCCATCACCCAAGGGAGAGCGCGAGACGCTCGGCCCGGACCCGGAGGAACACCCTTGAGCCATCCTGCCATTCACCGCCGCGCGATGCTTGCCGGTCTTGGCCTCAGTGGTCTTGGCCTCGGCGGCCTCGCGGCCGCGGTGCCGGCCTGGGCTGCGGGCACGGTCAAGCTCCCGCTGCCCGGCGGCCCCGACCTGCGCGACCTGACGACAGCCTTCCCCGGCAAGGGGCCGATGATCCTGCAGCGGACGCGCCCGCCGCTCCTGGAGACGCCGTTCGAGGTGTTCGACCAGGGCGTGTTCACCCCCAACGACCGCTTCTACGTGCGCTGGCACTGGGCCTCGATCCCTACCGAGGTCGACGCGAACGCCTACCGGCTGACGGTGCGTGGCCATGTCGACCGGGAGCTGTCGCTGTCGCTCGACGAGCTCGCCCGGCTGCCGCGCTTCGAGATCGCCGCCGTCAACCAATGCTCGGGCAATTCCCGCGGTCTGTTCGAGCCGCGGGTGCCGGGCGCGCAGTGGGCCAACGGCTCGATGGGCAACGCGCGCTGGACGGGTGTGCGCCTGAAGGACGTGCTCGACCGCGCCGGGGTGAAGGCCGGGGCCGTGCAGGTCCGCTTCAGCGGCCTCGACGAACCGGTCGTGGACGAAGCGCCCGACTTCAAGAAGTCGCTCGACCTCGACCATGCCCGCGACGGCGAGGTCATGCTGGCTTACGCGATGAACGGCGAGCAGCTGCCGCTGCTCAACGGCTTCCCGCTGCGCCTGGTGGTGCCGGGCTGGTACTCGACCTACTGGGTCAAGATGCTGTCCGACATCGAGGTGCTGGACAAGCCCGACGACCAGTACTGGATGAAGACCGCCTACCGCATCCCGGACGTGCCGGGGGCAAACATCAAGCCCGGTCAGACCGGGTTCAAGACGGTGCCGATCAACCGCATGGTCCCACGCTCCTTCGTCACCAACCTGCGCGACGGCGCACAGGCGACGGCCGGTTCGCCGGTGGCGGTCCGCGGCATCGCCTTCGGGGGCGATTGCGGGGTCAGGACGGTGGAGATCTCCGCCGACGGTGGCGCGACGTGGTCCTTGGGCAAGCTCGGAGCCGACGAGGGCCCCTACAGCTTCCGGCGGTTCGAGGGCGACCTGCCGGCTCTCGCGGCCGGCACCCACGCGATCAAGGTCCGCTGCACCAACACGAACGGGCTGGCCCAGCCAATGGAGCGGGTCTGGAACGGGGCCGGGTTCATGCAGAACGGCGTCGAGACCGTGTCGCTTCACGTCGCCTGAGGGAGAGAGCCATGGTCACATCCCGCACCGCGTTCTTGCTCGCCGCGCTCGCGCTGGCCTCCGCCCCGACATTCGCCGCCGAGGCGGCCGAGCCGATGCGCTTCACCTCGCAGCAGGTCGAGCTGCCCACCTCCGACCGCTTCTTCCCGGAGGGCCCCGGGGCGGAGGCCGCCAACAACAACTGCCTTGCCTGCCATTCGGCCGGGATGGTGCTGACCCAGCCGAAGCTGTCGAAGGCGCAGTGGACCGAGACCGTCAACAAGATGGTCCACGTCTACAAGGCCCCGATCGACGAGGCCGACGTGAAGGCCATCGTCGACTACCTCGCGGCGATGAAGCCGCAGCCCTGACGGTGCCGTGCCCGGCCCGCCGTCGCGACGGCAAAGCCGGGGAAGCACGCCGGGACCGATCCGGTCCCGGCACGTTGTCCCGCGATCCGTCAGCCCGGAGATCCGCATGTCGAGCTTGGCCGAGCGCAAGGCGCGCCTGATCGTCCACGGGGAGGCGCCGTACAATGCCGAGCCGCCCCTCGCGCGGCTGCGTGCGTCCTACCGCACGGCAGCCGACGACTTCTACGTGCGCTCGCACGGCGACCTGCCGGAGATCGATGCGGACGGCTACCGCCTCCGCCTCGACGGCGCGATCCCGACGGCGCTAGAACTGTCGCTGGACGACATGCGCTCGCGCTATGCCGAGGCCACCGTGACGGCGACGATGCAGTGCGCGGGCAACCGCCGCGCGGACATGCGGGCGGTGGCGCCGGTCTCCGGCGACCCGTGGGACGGCGGCGCGATCGGCACGGCCGACTGGACCGGAATCCACTTGGGCGACGTGCTGCGCGAGGCCGGGATCGCCGAGGGTGCGGACCTGCACGTCGCCTTCGAGAGCCACGACCTCGTCGAGGGCCGGCCCTACGGAGCCTCGATCCCGCTGGCCAAGGCGCTCGCGCCCGAGACCCTGCTGGCCTTCGCGGTGAACGGCGCGCCGCTGCTGCCGGAGCACGGCTTCCCGCTGCGCGTCGTCGTGCCGGGCTTCGCCGGGGTGCGCAGCCCGAAATGGCTGAAGCGCATCACGGTGCAGGACCACCCGTCGGACAACCCGATCCAGGCCGAGGACTACAAGCTGTTCCCGCCCGACGTGACGGCGGAGACGGCCGACCCCGCCCGGGGTCACACCATCAACACGATGCCGCTGAACGCGGCGATCTGCGAGCCGGCACGCGGGGCACGGCTAGCGGCCGGGGCGAACACAATCCGCGGCTACGCGGTGTCGGGCGACCGCACCGTCGTCCGCGTCGACGTCTCCGGCAATGGCGGGCGGACCTGGGCGCAGGCGGCGCTCGAGCATGATGCGCGGGCCCGCTTCGCCTGGACGTTCTGGACGATCGACCTCGATCTCCCCCCGGGCGAGCATGAACTGGCGGTGCGCGCCTGGGACGAGGCCGGGCAGACCCAGCCTGCGCTGCCGGACGACACCTGGAACTACAAGGGCTACCTCAGCGCCGCGTGGCACCGCGTGCGGGTCACGGTGGCTTGAGACCCGAAGACCGGATCAGGGCGCGCCGTCCTCCGTCGAGGCGGCTCGGATCAGGTCGAGCAGGGCGTCCGCGGCCCGGCTGCGGTATCGCTCCTTGTGGCGCAGGACCCGGAAGATGCGCGCCGGCAGACCGAGAGGCACGGCGACGAGCGTCCCGGTCCGCAGGGAGGGGGCGACCACCGCCTCCGACAGGACGCTCGCGCCGGCCCCCGCCGCGACGGCGGCGAGCACCGCCTCGTTCGAGGGCAGTTCCAGCGCCACGGTGAGCGCATCGGGCGCGAGGCCGGCGGCCGCGACGGCAGATTCGAGGGCCGAGCGCGTCCCGGATCCGGGCTCGCGCAGCACCCAGGACGCCGCGGCGAGATCCGACGGAGCCGGTTGGGAGCAGCCGGCCAGTTCGTGCCCGGGCCGGACCACGAGGACGAGCCGATCCTCCGCGACCGGAAGGCTCGCGAGGCCGTCATCCTCGACGGCGCCCTCCACGAAGCCGAGCTCCGCCACTCCCGAGCGAACCGCTTCGGCGGCCTGCGCGGTATTGCCGATGCCGAGCCGCAGGACGATGTCCGGATAGGCTGCCCGGAACGCGACGAGGTGGCGGGGCAGCCAATGACCGGCGATGGTCTGGCTCGCGCGGATGGCGAGGGTGCCGCGGCGCAGGCCGCTCAGGTCGGCGAGCACCTGCTCGGCCGCCTCGGCGCGGGCGAGCACCGCGCGCGCCTCTGCGAGGAACAGGCGGCCGGCCTCGGTCAGTTCGATGCCCCGCCCGACCCGGTGGAACAGCTTGACGGCGTGCCGGCCCTCCAGGGTGGCGATGGCCGCGCTGACCGCCGACTGGACGAGGTTGAGCGCCTCGGCGGCCCGGGTGACGTGCTGGCGCTCGGCCACCGCCACGAAGATGCGCAGCTGGTCGAGGGTCACGGCTTGCCGGGCTCGCCGAGAGCCTTGGCGAACAGGTCGCCGATCACCCGGTAGCCCGCATCCGACGGGTGGAGGTCGCGGGCCGGCGTGCAGTACAGCGTCAGGTCACAGAGCCGTGCGCGAGCCTCGCCGGTGCGGTTGAAGGCTGGGAAGACGTCCACGAGACCGGCGCCCGCCTCCGTGACCGCTGCAGCGATCGTGCGGTTCAGGGCCTCGACGAAGCGGTCGGTGTCGGGATCGGTGACGGCGAGCCAGTTGTAGTAGGTGCCGACCAGAATACGCGCCTTGGGCGCCGCCGCGCGCAGGGCGGACAGGATGCGCCGCAGGTTGGTCGCTGTGCGCTCCAGGGCGGGCGGTAAGCCAGCTGCGACGCAGTCCTTGAACCCGTGCCCCTCCGGGCAGCCGACCTGCACGGCCCTAAGGTCGTTGATGCCGATATCGAGGGTGATCAGACCGACCGCGCCCGGATGGGCGGCGAGGTAGGCCGTCGCCGCCGAGAGCTGCGCGCCGGCATAGGGCACGTGCAGCGGCAGCGGCGTGGTGCCGAACGGCTTGCCGGTCGTCGCGAAACCGCACGGCCCGTCGACGAACGAGGTCGTAGATTCGCCGGGGCATCCGAGGTCGACCAGCGTCAGGTCATGGGCCCGCTCGCGCAGATACGAGGCCAGCACCATGGCGTAGCCGGTGTCGAAGCTCCCAGGCCGGACGGTGCCTGCCGCGATCTGCTCCTTGAGCTTGCCGACCTGCAGGCCGTAGGCGAGGGAGTCGCCCAACGCTAGGTAGGTTTTGCCGGTCGGCTCCGCCCGCGCCGCAGAGCCGAGGAACAGCGCGCAGGCGGCAGCTCCCAGAATCCGCAAGAGCCCGTTCTGCACCAGCCCGCTCTGTGTCCGTCGTTCACGCGCCACACCGTGCCTTAACGTCATGACCGTCTCACCCTTCGCTCTTATGCTCGACGTAGGATGCAGGACCTTCCGGGCCCGGCGTTACTGCAGCCCGCTTCCCCGTCCGCTCGCTTGAGCGTCGACCGCCTCGGCGACCCGCAGCAGCCGCGCTTCGTCCGTGCGCGCGGTCACCACGTAGGCCATGCCGGTATCGATCCACGAGAAGGCGGCGACGTCGCCCTCGCGGGCGTAGCGGAAGACGCCGCGTCCCCCGGCCGCGCCGGTGCGGCTGTAGAGCGTCAGGCGGGTGCCGCGGTCGTCGTCGTACATCAGCATCGCCGCCGGCTCGTCGCCGGCCGGCAGCAGGCGCCCGCCCATCAGGCGGAAGCCTTGGGCCTGCAAATCCGGCGCCCTGACCGGCCGGCCGACGCGCCGCGAGAGCCACTGCTCCAGATGCGGCGTCCCGTCGGCGCGGACCTCGACCGGGTGGACGGCCTCGACCACGTAGGTGCGGAAGGCCGAGACCGCCGCCTGCGTCATCGGCTCGACCGGCGCCGCTGCGGGCGGCACCGCCCCGCGCCCCAACCAACCCACCGCCCCGCCCAGGGCGAGGCACACCATCGCCGCCGCGGCGCCCGGCAGCCAGCGGATGCTCCGGGCGGGACGCGGGCGCGCCAGGTGGGCGACGCGCAGCCGGGCCGGGATCGGCTCGTCGGCGATCGGGGCGAGGCGGGCCCGCAGGCGGGCGCGGACCTGCCCGTCGGCGGCGACCCGAGCCGCCGCGTCCGGGTGCTCGGCGAGCCAGGCCTCGACGGTGGCGCGGCGGCCGGGATCGAGCCGGCCGTCCACGAGGGCGTGCAGGTCGTCCTCGCCGACGGGCCGGGGGTCGGACGCGGTCATTTCACTCTCCGCAGGTGTCCGGTGACGACGGTCGGTGCGTGGTCCAGGAAGGCGCGCATCCGGCCCCGCGCCCGGCTCAGGCGCGACATCACCGTGCCGACCGGCACGGCGAGCACCGCGGCGGCCTCGGCATAGGACATGTCCTCGACCGCGACGAGGAGCAGGACCGAGCGTTGATCCTCGGGCAGGCCGGCGAGCCCGTCGAGCACGTCCCGCACGCCGAGGGCGGCCCCGGGATCGGCGGAGGCGTCCACGACGTCGTCGAGCAGCTCCGAGCCGACCTCGACGCCGCGGCGACCGCGCACCCCTTCGAGGTAGCGGTTGCGCAGGATCGCGAACAGCCAGGCGCGCAGGTCGCCGTCCCGGCGGCGCTGCGGCCAGGCCCGGATCGCGCGTTCGAGGGCGTCCTGGACGAGGTCGTCGGCCGCCTCGCGCTCGCGCAGGAGCGCGACGGCGTAGCGCCGCAACGCCGGGATCTGCGGCTCGATCAGGGCGGCGAGGTCGTCCAAGGCGTTCTCCACGAGGGCGCTCTCCGGGGCAGGCGGTGGCGGATGGATCGCCCGGCTTGCAATGAAAGATGCCGGATGAGGCCGCGTATTCCCCCGGCCGATCGGAAAATCGCATCACGCAGCCGTGATCGGTGCGTTTCGCCCGGTCGGGGAATATTCGGCGCTCCCAGGCATCTCTCCCGGCGTGACCTTCGAGAACCGGGAGAGACGATGCGCGGCGCACCGACGGCGATCCTGATCGCCACCCTGATGGCCGGCGGCCTGGCGGGCGGCGGCATGATGATGATGCGGACCGGACACGCCGAGAGCGCCCCGGGCGGCTTCGACGCGCTGATGGCCCAGTCGATGACCCGGATGCACGCCGACATGGCGGTGCCGCCCTCCGGCGATCCGGACCGGGACTTCGCCGCCATGATGATCCCGCACCACCAGGGCGCGATCGACATGGCGAAGGCCGAACTCGCCTACGGGCGCGACCCCGTCCTGCGCCGGCTCGCCCAGGGCATCATCGTCGAGCAGGCCCAGGAGATCGAGGTCATGCGGCGCGCGCTCGCCGAGCGCCCGCCCGCCGCTCCCACCACGCCGAAAGCTCCGGCCCCGCACCATCATTGAGCCGGCCGGCCCACACACCCAGCGAGACGACATCCGATGCGACACCTCGTTCAGGCGGCCCTCGTGCTCGCCCTTCTCGGCAGAACCGCGCTCGCGGGCCAGGCGCCTGGCCCCGCCTCGGCGCCCGACGTGCCG
This sequence comes from Methylobacterium aquaticum, assembly GCF_016804325.1. NCBI lineage: Bacteria > Pseudomonadati > Pseudomonadota > Alphaproteobacteria > Hyphomicrobiales > Methylobacteriaceae > Methylobacterium > Methylobacterium aquaticum. The sequence continues at coordinate 6,134,845 of NZ_CP043627.1, read as the reverse complement.
GTCGGCCCCCGCGACCGCTTCTATACCTCGGACCAGTTCTCCAACACGGTCTCGGTGATCGACCCCGCCGCCAACACGCTCCTCGGCGTCATCCGCCTCGGCGACACTACGCCCGCGAACCTGAGCCCGCTCTACCGCGGCCAGCTCCTCGTCCACGGCATGGGCTTCTCGCCCGACCGCAAGACCCTGCTGGCGGTCTCGATCGGCTCGAACTCGGTCAGCTTCATCGACACCGCCACCAATACCGTGCGGCACACGACCTATGTCGGCCGCTCGCCGCACGAGGCGTTCTTCACGCCGGACGGGCGCGAGGTCTGGGTCAGCGTGCGCGGCGAGGATTACGTGGCGATCCTCGACGCGGCGACGGGCAAGGAGACGGGCCGGATTACAGTGCCGAACGGGCCCGGCATGACGATCTTCTCGCCCGACGGCCGGTACGGCTACGTCTGCTCCAGCTTCAGCCCCGAGACGGTCGCGATCGAGGTCAAGAGCCGGCAGATCGTCGGGCGGATCAAGCAGGAGAGCCCGTTCTGCCCCGACATCGCGGCGACGCCCGACGGCCGCCAGGTCTGGTTCACCCTGAAGGATGTCGGCCGGGTCCAGGTCTTCGAGGCCGCGCCGCCGTTCAAGGCGCTCAAGACCATCGAGACGGGGCCGATCACTAACCACGTTAACATCGCCCGCACCAGGGCCGGCCAGTTCGCCTACGTGACGGTCGGCGGGCTCAACCAGGTCAAGGTGTTCCGCACCGACGACTTCTCGCAGGTCGCGACGATCCCGACCGGCGCGCTCCCGCACGGCCTCTGGCCCTCGGGCGACGGGTCGCGGGTCTATGTCGGCCTTGAGAATGCCGATGCGGTCGCGGTGATCGACACCGGCACCAACGCCGTCACCGCAACGATCCCGATCGGCCAGGGCCCGCAAGGCGTGGCCTACCTGCCCGCGGCGGTCCCGGAGAGCGCGGGCGCCCCGAACCTGCAGCCCCTCGGCGCGGCCGGCCAGTCGAGCCGGCTGACCCTCGACGGGCCGGACGGCAAGCCGGCGACGCAGGTGACGCTGTTCGACCAGGGCGTGCTGCAGACGCTGCAGGCCGCGGTCACCGGGCTGACGCCGAAGAGCCCCTACCTGCTCGCTCTCTCCGCAGACCCGAAGGGCGCCGGGCCGCTGGAGCCGCTCGCCGCCTTCATGACGAACCCTGCGGGCGCCGCCATCGTCAACGCGGTCGGACCGATCCGCCAGGTGACGCAGAACCCGAACGCGGCGGCGCGGCGCATCCTCGTGATCGTCGAGGGCAAGCCCGGCGAGACCGGCGCGACGGTCCAGGTCCAGGCCGTGCAGTAACGGTGCTGAGGGGGCGGTCGTCGGATTGCCCCCTTCCGTTTCAGGGGACGATCCTCACGCCCGGTAGGCGACCAGTACGGCCCCGGCGGCGATGAGAGCGATGCCGAGCCAGTTCGGAGCGGCCAGCCGCTCGCCCAGGAACATGACGCCGAACACCGCGACCAGCACGACGCTCAGCTTGCCCAGGGGCGCGACGCGGGCCGCATCGCCGAGCTTGAGAGCCCGGAAGTAGCAGAGCCACGAGCCGCCGGTGGCGAGCCCAGACAGAACGAGGAACAGGTAGGTCTTGCGCGAGATCGACCCGAGCGGCTGCCATTGGCCGGTGACGAGCAGGATGCTTCCCAAGACACCGACGATCACGATTGTGCGGATGAGCGTGGCGAAGTCGGAGTTGACCGCCTCAATACCGATCTTGGCAAAGATCGCCATCAGGGCCGCGAAGGCGGCGGAGAGTAGCGCCCAGAACTGCCACGACACCATGAGGGTCCTCAAGGCCTGGACGCCTCCCTTTGCTGAGGAACGTCGGCCGGCGTGATCCCGTTAGGTCCGACGCACCAGCGTTCTAAATGCTTGTAGACGACGATCTTGTCAGCCAGCAGGTCGCCCTGCTGACGGCAGAATTGTTCGAGTTGGGCGCGCCGGCCAATCAGCTCCACGCAGACCGTCAGCTGGGGATCGGACACCTCCACGCCGTCTTCCCGCACCGGCCCGTGGTCGCTGTATCCGTACTGAGCCGGGTGGGCGACCGCGTTCATCAGGCCTGCGGTCTTGGCCCGCAGGATCAGTTCCCAGTAGAGGGGGTTTCGTCCCGGTCGAGGGCGCCAGAACGGGCGCCGCTCGCGTGGTGCGGCCCTGTCCGCTCGTCTGACGTAGATGCGCAGCATGCCGATCTCGGCCGGGATCATGGGGTGGGCCTCGGGCATCGTTCCTCCTCAGTCCGTGACTGTGCGATGGCGGGCGGTCCGGACCGTGCGGGCCTGCCGCAGGGTGGCGCCAAGGAGCGACGCATCCTCGGTGGCGACCTTCGGGACGGCGATGCGCTGCGACAGGTAGATGCCGCTGTGCCCGGAGCAGAGATAGGCCACGAAGCAGGCGATCGCGATCGGGACGGCGTGGGGAGTGCCGAACAGCTCGATGCCCATCAGGGTGCAGGCGAGCGGAGTGTTGGCAGCCCCCGCGAAGACGGCGACAAAGCCGAGGCCGGCCATCAGATCGACGGGCGCACCCAGAAGTCCCGCGAGCGCATTACCGAGGGCCGCCCCGATGAAGAACAGCGGCGTGACCTCGCCGCCCTTGAAGCCCGTGGCGAGGGTCACGGTGGTGAACAGGATCTTGAGCGCCCAGCTCCAGGGATGCACGTCCGGCCCGAAGAAGCTCGCGATGGTTAGGGCGTGCGGATCGGGCGACCATACGCCGAGCCCGAGATAGTCGCGGGTGCCGCACACGGAGACCAGGGTGATGACGGCGAGCCCGCCGGCGACCGGCCGCAGCGGGGCGTAGGTGATGAACCGCTTGCACCAGCCGCCGAGCCGGTGATTCACCTCGGCGAAGAGCAGGCCGGCAAGCCCGAAGGCGACGCCAGCGAAGGCCACCTTGGCGAGCAGAAGCGGCCCAGCCCCCTGCGCCCCTTCCGCCAAGTCGCCGATGCGGAAGAGGCCGTGGTGGATGCCCCAGAGACGGCAGGTCCAGTCACCCACGACGGCCGCGATCAGGCAGGGGACGAGGGCCGCATACTCGACGCGACCGATCGCCAGCACCTCCAGGGCGAAGATCGCACCGGCCAGCGGGGTTCCGAACACGGCCCCGAACCCGGCCGCGATGCCGGCCATGAGCATGATCCGGGCGCTCTGGGCATCAAGGCGAAACAGCCTGACGCATGCGCTCGCCAGCGAGCCGCCGAGCTGGACGGCCGTGCCCTCGCGCCCGGCCGAGCCGCCGAACAGATGCGTGACGACGGTGCCGAGGAGGATGAGCGGAGCCATGCGCAGCGGTACGCCGCCGCCGGGCTCGTGGATCTGCTCGACGATGAGGTTGTTGCCGCCTTCAACCGACCGGCCGAGCCGGTGGTAGAGCAGGCCGACGGCGAGGCCCCCGAGGGGCAGCCCGAACAACAGCCAGGGCTGGGCGAACCGCGCGGCGGTCGCAGCGTCGAGGCTCCACAGGAAGGCGGCGCAGAGTGTCCCAACCGCCGCTGCCATTGGCACGAGGGCGATCAGCCAGCGCGCGACCGACAAGGCGTGGGTCCGCCTCAGGCGCAGGAAGGCGACGATGTCGAGCTGGGAGAGGAGATTCCGGACCGAAGCGCGCATGGTTCCCCCTTGTTGCGAGATCGCAAAAGGTAGGAATCATCAGCCCGAGGGCGGTTCGGCCACGATGGCCCGGCAGAAATCCATTGCCGTAACGGTGATGTGTCAGCCTAAAGATGGCATGTCAAGCCATGACCCGCGCGCGAACAGCGCCGGTTTCGCGGATGAGTGATCGTTCACATGTATTCGGGCTGTGCGGCCCGTCTATACCGCGCCCTTCTTCTAAATCTGACAACGAGTTACTCCGATTACGCTTCGGGAATACTACCGTCCGGCGCAGCCCAGATCGAAAGCCGCGGTGAGTCGCACAGGGACCTGCTGGGCAATCGCTACCCTCTGAGGTCCGCTGTCGGAGGGCGAGCGAGCATTCGAGCAGACAGCAGCGAAGGTTTGCAAATGGCGCACAGCGGAACAAACGGCGGGCGAAGTCCTGACCCCGCGCGGATCATCCATCCGCCGCCACGGAAGGACCGCATGGGGTCGAAAGCTGCCCAAAACGACGCTCGAAATCCGCTAGGGTATGCCCATATGGACGGCCGGAATAACGAACGGACCTCGGAGTGCCCCGCCTACGGTCCGCCCGGGGTGGTGAGTGGACCTTGAAATTTCGTCCGCAAGCCGATGTTCCATCCGCGACTCAACACGAGGTGCGCGAAAGCTTCTCCAATCCCTTCTATGCTACTTTAAGCAAATAAATTCTCGCCTCATTGCTGCCATTGCATAGCAAATATTGCGCATAGAGGGCGACATAGATAAAGCAATATCCATTATGGCCTAACACCGTTATTTTCTGAGTTGTTTCACGATCACAAATATATCAACATCATATACATACAAATTTAACTATTACGCCCGAACTTCAGTTAATACCAATGAAATCTACAATCTTAAATTGTATGATTGTAGATTTTAATGGTCCCTGTAGAAATAAAAGTTGGACCATTATGACGATTAAGCTGCGACTTGTCGCACTGCTGACCGGCCTGGGCCTACTACTCCTGGCGACAGCCACATTGGGCAACTTGGCGCTCCATTGGAGCCACCAGAGCCTCAAAACAGTCATTGAAGACCGCGTTGTTTGCCTCCGGCAGTTCAGCATCATCCGAGATGCCTACGACGACATGATCGATGTCTCGCGTATGTTGCGCGGCAGGCAGATAGGACCAGACAAAGCCAAGGATAGGATCGAGAGTGACCTTTCCAACCTGCAGACACAATGGTCGGCATACCTAGCGACCTATCTGACCCCGGAGGAGAAAAGCCTCGCCGATGATCTGCAGGGAAGGATCAATCGGAACGGAGCTATCATGTCCGAAATCCTCAAGCGCCTCGCAGCCGGAGGTACGCCGGAATTCGAGACGACGCATGCCGACCTGCTGAAGGGCACGCAGGCCACCAACGCAACCCTCGGCAAGCTGACCGCACTGCAGGTCCGTGAGGCGGAGGTGGAATATCAACGCTCCCAGGCCATCGCAGGCCAGTCGCGCGTGGGGCTGGTGGCCGCACTCGTTCTTGCCATGCTCAGCATTGCCTACGGCGTCTATGTGATCATCCGGCAGATCACTCACCCACTCGGCGGTCTCGTAACGGTGCTCCAGCGCATGGCCCGCGGCGAGATCGACGCTGAGATCAAGGAAGCCGCTCGCGGCGACGAGATTGGCGCGGTCGGTAAGGCGGTCGAGGGCATCAAGGCTATGGTCGCCCGCAAGGCCGCCGAGGAGGCCGAAATCAAGCGCCGGGCCGATGAGGCCGCGTCCTCCGCGCGCAAGCGCACGATGATCGAACTAGCTGATGGCTTCGAGCGCGCAGTCGGCAACATCGTCGGAATGGTGTCGTCGTCGGCTACTGAGCTCCAGGTTACCGCCCAGCAGATGACCGCCATCGCTACCGAGACGGCGTCGCAGTCCACCACTGTGGCCGCAGCCGCCGAAGAGGCCGCCGCGAACGTCAACACCGTCGCTGCAGCTACCGAGGAGTTGAGTTCCTCGGTGCAGGAGATCGCCCGGCAGGTCTCCGGCTCGGCCCGGCTTGCCCAGTCGGCGGTTAGCGAGGCTGATCAGACCACGCATCTGGTCCAGGCGCTGCAGGCTACCTCTACACGGATCGGTGACATGGTCGGTCTAATCTCCACCATCGCCGGGCAGACCAACCTCCTGGCGCTCAACGCCACCATCGAGGCTGCCCGCGCTGGAGCGGCAGGGCGCGGCTTTGCGGTGGTGGCGAGCGAGGTCAAGGCACTAGCCGGGCAGACTGCCCGGGCGACCGAGGAGATCGGCCGCCAGATCGGTGAGGTGCAGGGCGTCACCGCCCAGGCCGTGACGGCAATCGGCGGCATCACCGGGCGGATTAGCGAGATCGACAGCGTGGCGACCTCGCTGGCCGCAGCGGTCGAGCAGCAGGGCGCGGCGACGCAGGAGATCGTGCGCAACGTCGCTCAGGCCTCGGCCGGCACCAGCGAGGTGACTGGCAACATCGCTGGCGTGGCGCAGGCCTCGGAAGAGACGGGAGCGGCGGCGACACAGGTCCTATCGGCCGCCTCCGAGCTATCGCGCCAGTCTGAGCAGCTTGGCGCGGAGGTCGCTCGCTTCCTCGCCACAGTTAGGGCCGCTTGATCTCAATGCGACAACTCTGGCGATCGTGCCATAGATCGCCGGCCTTTCAGAAATCCGCTCCTGCCTAAACTCGAACCAGGAGCGGAAGCCTGACCGACGACATCAACTTGGCCTGGCTCACTGACGACCAGGGGGCCTTGGTCTGGTCGCTCCGTCTGAACGATGAGAACACGGCTCTGAGCCTCTAAAGGCACGGCCACCTGCGTCTGCAACGGGTGGAAAGCGGGCACTTAATCTTCGCGATGAAGCAGACGTTCCGCCTCCGACCCAACCCAGCTACTCGTGCCGCCGTCGAATCTTATTCAAAATGGCTGTTAAACGCCGATATCTCCGAAGGCCAGCTTACGATCTCGCTCCGCCATTTCGGCCTCGTCGCCCGGAAACAGCATCTGTACGCTATCTATAGCAGCCCGTTCTTGTACCTGTTCGACGAACGGCCGTAGTCCTTCCTCATAAGCGCGAAATGCGGCGGCATAGTTGTCTGGATGCCGCGCCAGGGCGTCGGCCAACCTTCCCGCGCCGATGATGGCCATCGAGCCACCGAGGCCAGCGAAAGGGGACACGCAATAACCCGCGTCGCCGACGAGAGTGATGCGCCCTTGCGACCAAGTCGGCATCCTAATCTGGCTGATACGATCAAAATAGAAATTATTGTCGTCGCCTATATGAGCAAGCATGTCCGGCACTTTCCATTCCAGACCGGAAAAATGCTCCTCGATCAGGCGACGTTGCTGATCCTTGTTCCGGTGATCGTATTCGATCTCGCCAGCCGTGCGGAACCCGAAGCCGATATCCGTGCGATCGTCATAGCCGTTCAGCATCGCCATCCGTCCAGGAACGGCAAAAACCTCCGAGCTATTCGGCGGAAGCAGTCCGGTATCTGGCACGACTTTGAGGTAGAAATATCCGCCCATGAAATGGGTGAACTGCTCGCCGTCGCCGAACACTAGCCTGCGCGTATTGGAGCGGTTTCCATCGCAGCCAAATATCAGTGCGAATTCGTGCCGACTGCCGTCGCTGAACGTCGCCGACACCCCTTCAGGACGCTCCTCAATCGCCACGATCGAGCAATTGAACAGCAGTTCCACATCTCCCCCGATTGCGCCAGACAGAACCTCCAACAGGTCGTCGCGGTGGATCTCGTATCGCGGTCCCGCCTCGTCGTCGGGGTGGTGGGCCATTTCGCCCAGCGTTGTGTTTTTCGCATCCTTGAATGCGAAGCGCCGAGGGGGAAGCGTTCTCTCCCGAACGGCCTCCATCAAATCCATGCTCGTGAGAATGGCGATTGTCTCGCCCTGGATATCTACGGGCGTCCCGCCACGCCGGAGACTAGGTGCGACCTCAACCACTGTGACGCGATATCCGAGTCGGTTCAGCCAGAATGCCGTCGCCAAGCCAGCGAAACTCGCACCGCTGACGAGCACGGACCGAGGCTCGGCGAGGGGCGCACCTGACATAGGAGTTGACGTGGGCATGCCACCACCTCAAAGTAATCTCGATATGAAATTATACCGAGTATATATTGACATGCAGGAACACGCAAGCCCCAAGCTGGACAGGCGCACACGGAAGCGGCTAGCGACGCGCCAAGCCATCTCCGATTCGGCCACGCGCCTGTTCATGGAGCACGGCTTTGATCAGGTGACGATTGACGAGATTGCGGAGGCAGCAGATGTCGGCCGTATGACCGTGTTCAATCATTTTCCCCGCAAGGAGGACATGTTCTTCGACCGCGAGGACGAAGTGCGCGAGATGGTGTTCGCGGCCATCCAGGGGCGGGAAGAGGAAATGAGCCCGGTCACGGCACTGCGATTGCTCGCTCATCGCTGTATCGAGGACCGGAACCCGCTCCTACCGCTTTTCGGTGCGCCCCTGAGGTTCGTGGCGACGGCGCTGGCCAGCGAGGCGCTGAAGGCGCGCGCGCGCCAGATGTGCAGCGAGTTCACGCGCGTTCTGGCAGCGATGCTGGCAGAGTCGATCGATCGACCAGCGGACGATACCGACGCGCATTTGCTAGCGGGCTTGCTCGTAGCTACGTGGAGCGTGGCATTTTTCGAAGGGTATAACGTGGCTGACAGAAACGGTGATGCCGAGGCCGCCGGTCAAATATTTCTTCGTCTTATCGATCGAGGTTTCCAAGCCGCTGCTGCTGCGGTATCAGGAACGCCCTATGTCTAGGCGGGTCCACGGTGTGGATGAGGGCATGTGAAGATGAATTTATGATGGCGGCTATGGCGAGATTTTGTTTGTGATTTCGCGCGATTAACTCAGATACGTCCACTACTATGCATACGCTATCCAGAAGTAGATAGGCAGAAAGCCACCTGATCCGGTCGTAGATGATCGTTAGGTAGGCGGCCAGAAAGCAGACTTTCCGAGGGTCAGCAAAGGGTCGGGAGCAGCAGTCCAGGCCCGCCGGCGCCGATGTCGGCTTGTGCCACAGAGAGCCGTCATTCGACATTGGACTCACTGGCAGCATCGGGTCCCTCATGGCGGGCTCCTTAACACAGGAGCCTGTCATGCCTGAGGTCGTTACCGTCTCCACCAAACCGCGTGTTCCTTGGAACCGCGGCCGTATCGTCGGCCCTAAACCGCCGCTGAAGCCGAAGCACATCTGGGCCCTGCGCACGCGCCTTCAGCTCGCTAATTGCACGCGAGATCTTGCCCTGTTCAACCTTGCCGTCGATAGCAAGCTGCGCGGGTGTGATCTCGTCGGCCTGCGTGTTAGTGACATCTATCTTGGCGACGCCGTGCGTCTTCGAGCGACGGTCTGCCAGCGCAAGACCGGCAGGCCGGTTCCGTTCGAGATCACCGAACCGACGCGCGAAGCTCTCACGGCTTGGTTGACTGCGCGCAGGTTGAAAGCCTCCGACTGGCTGTTTCCAAGCCGGAGTCGTCCCGGAGAGCATCTCACGACTCGGCATTATAGTCGGCTGGTAGACCGGTGGGTTGCCCTGATCGGCCTGGACCCTTCGGCGTTCGGCACGCACAGCCTACGCCGCACGAAGGTCGCGCTGGTATACAAGCGTACCGGCAATATCCGAGCCTGCCAACTGTTGCTCGGCCACACGAAGCTGGAGAGCACGGTTCGCTACCTCGGCATTGAGGTTGACGACGCGCTGATCCTCTCGGAGCAGACCGAAATCTGAACAGGGCGCCGCGGTCTAAACGGCTGCGGCGTACCAGCAGGATGGTTGCCCCTAAGGGGGCCGAATGACCCCATGCAGACATTTATCTGACCTATCTCAAAGGTCCGCTTCGAAGAGTATAGCGGCGGATGGACCGCACTCCTTACCGAGCATGCCGGAGCAGATGCTTCTCAAGTACCCCAAGCGCCGCAAAGCTCCTGATACGACCGAGGCCGAGACGCAGACGGTCTTCGGGGATCGGCGCCAGAGACGAGCGCCATAGAACTGACGGCAGGACGAGAAGGCCGGCCTCGGATGCGAGCGTCCGCGCGAAATCGGTCGCCCCCTCACGCCCGCGAAACCGCGGATACGCGAAGGCGAGATTCCTTGGTTCGTCCGCCTCGAAGACTTCGGAATGGCGATCGAGCAGAGCGCGCAGGCGGCGATGGTTGCGCCGTCCTATCGCGCGGGCGCGATCGGTGATGCGATGCTCGGCCCGCAACGCGATCTCGCCCAGGATCTCGCTCGGAGCTGCAAGGCAGCTCGACAGCAGGTTCTTGGCTGCGAGGGCGCGGCCGAGGACGGCGCGGTCTCGGCAGGCGGCCCAGCCGACGCGCAGGCCCGGCAGCCCGAACCCCTTCGACAGCCCGTTGATCGAGATCCCGCGCTCGTAGAGGTCCACGACGGGCGGAACGGCCCTGTCCGGGCCGGGGTCGGTCTGGCGGTAGACCTCGTCGTTGACGAGCCAGAGGCCATACCGGCAGCAGAGGGCGATCAGGCCGTCCAGGGTCGGCCGGTCCAGGGTCGCGCCGGTCGGACTGTTGGGGAAGTTCGTCAGAACCAGCCGCGTGTTCGGGCGCAAGGCCGCGGCGAGGCGGTCGAGGTCGAGGCTCCAGGCCCGGTCCTTGGACAGGGCGACCCCGTCCGCGGCACACAGGCCCGTCACGACGAGTTCCAGGGGCTGGTAGATCGGCACCACCACCACGGCGTGGTCGTTGGGCGCCAGCAGCGCATGGAGGATGCACGCCATCGTCTCCTGCGCGCCCGCACCGACGAGCACGTCGTCCGCCCCGGCTGTCGCGTAGCGGGCGGCGATCGCCTTGCGCAGCCGGAGGGAGCCGCGCGGATCGGCGTAGCCCAGACCGGTGCTCCGCCAGCGCAAGCGGTCGTCCGGGCCGGCGAGGCGCAGCAGCGTGGATAGCGAGAGCGGCTGTGAATCGGACGCCGCGAGATCGAGATGCGCACAAGCCGACCAGCGGTTCAGGTAATCCGCCATGGCGAAGGACCGGGAGGGCGGGCCACCGCCTTCCCGCCGGTCGATCCCAGCCTCCTCCTGCACGTCGTCGATCCAGCGGTCGGTCGAGGCGTCCGCGTCGAGTTCCACAGCGATCCTCACGCGCGCGGCGCCGGACGGGTGGCGACGCGCAGGTAGGTCGCGCCGATGCGCGCCGAGGCCCGCAGCGTCCCGGACAACGACCCCGCGACCTTCGATGCGCCCCCGATCCGGCGCCGGTAGGACATCGGCACCTCCAGGACGCGCAAGCCCGCGCGGGCGGCCTGCAACTGCATCTCGATGTTCCAGCCGTAGGTCGTCTCGCGCAGGCACAAGGCCCGGAGCGCGGCGCGATCGATGGCCCGGAAGGCGCACATGTCGGTGTACCGCACGCCGTAGCGCAGGCCGATACCGAGTCCCGCGAGACGCCCGGCGAGCACCTGGTGCCAGAGCATCGCGCCGGGCTCGCGGTGGCCGAGGGTCCGAGAGGCGAGGACGAGGTCCTGGGTGCCGGCGAGCACCGGGCCGGCGATCGCCTCGATCAGGTCCACCCGGTCGGCCCCGTCGCCGTCGAGGAAGACGATGACGCGGCTGCCGGGATCGGCCGCCTCCGCCCCGAGCGCGCAGGCCCGGCCGTAGCCGCGGCCGGCCTCGACCACCCGGGCGCCGGCGGCCCGGGCGACGCCCCTGGTGCCGTCCGTCGAGCCGCCATCCGCCACTATGACGTCGCCCGCGAAAATCCGCGGGATCTCGCGGATGACCGCGCCGATCGCCTCGGCCTCGTTCAGGGTCGGGATGACGATGCTGACCGGGTGCATCGGCTCACAGGCTCCAGCGCAGGCCGCAATTGCGGCACGGGCTCGGTGGCGCGTCGGAGAGGAGCGCCGCGCGGAAGTCGCGATAGGCCTCGCCGTTCCAGATCTCCCGCAACGTGGCCTGGGTGGCGTCGCCGAGCGTGTAGTGCGAGTAGCCGCGCACCGAGAACGGCGCGATGCAGCAGGGCAGCGCCCGGCCATGGGCGGTGAAGTACATCAGCGACCACGGCCGGCGGCAGGTCGCCCAGGCCCGGTCGTCCTGCTTCCTGAGGCTGATCCCGGGCTCGGTCGCCCCCGAGGCGTCGAGCGTCACCCCCAGCGAGCGGCCGAGCGCCTCCGCCTCGGCGATGGACGCACTCTCCTCCGACCGCGCGCTCTCGAACAGCGACAGGTCGGCCCGGGCCATGCCGTAGCCCGCTTCATCGAAGACCAGGCGCTGGAGATGCACCTCGGTCACGCCCATCGCGGCGGCCAGCCGCACGAAGGCGGGCAACTGGTCGACGGTTTCCTTGAGGCCGGTGAGCCAGAGCGACACGCGGGCGTCGTGGCGCCGGTCGCCTTCTGGTAGGCGACGAACTGTCCGACGTCGCGCACGATGCGGTCGAAGAAGTCCTTGCCGCGCACTCTGAGATACGAGGCCTGGTCGGCGGCGTCGAGGGAGACGCGCAACTCGTCGAGCCCGGTCTCGATCAGCGTCCCGAACCGCTTCGGCTGCAGCAGGGTGCCGTTGGTGTTGAACAGGACGTAGGTGCCGCGGTCCTTGAGGTAGCGGATCATGCGCGGCAGCGCCGGCACCAGCATCGGCTCGCCGACGCCGTGGAGCACGACCCGGGCGATGTTCGGCACCTGGTCGACGATCCGGGTGAACAGTTCCCAGCTCATGTCGGCCGGGGGTTCCAGGGTCTCGAAGGTGCGCGGGCAGGTCTCGCACAGAAGGTTGCAACGGTTCGTGACCTCCAGGTAGAGGCAGACCGGCAGCGCGACGGCCTCGGCCGTGCGCGCGGCGCCGATCTCCTCGAAGTAGCGGCGCGGATCCTTAAGGGCGGCGGAGGCGGTCATCGGGCGGTTCCTTGGGGGAGGAGGGCGGCCGGGCGCCGCCTGCGGGCCTGCCACGCCGCGCGGGCGGCCAGGACGAGGCCCGGCACGAAGACGAGCGCCGGCCAGAGGAAGCGGTCGTCGAACGGGTCGATGAGCAGCAGCAGGGGCGCCGCGCCGAGCCAGATCACGGCCGGAAGCGGCGCGACGACCGCGGGCAGCGTCAGCCAGGGATAGTACCAGGCGTAGTGCGGGCTCGCCGCGCAGGTCGCCAGCGCCGCCAGGATCCCGGCATCGCGGCACAGGGCGACGGCGTCGGCCGTGCCGGGCCTGTCGTTCCGCCCGAAGGCGATCCGAAGCGCGAGGGCGGCGAGCGCCAGGCCGGCGCACAGGAGGTAGGCCCGCACGAGGCCCGGGGGGCTGAAGCCGAGATGGCCGAGCCCGGCGAGCAGCCAGTAGCCCGCGCCGGTGTCGTAGCCTTCTTCCGTCCCGTAGGACCTGGCAAAGCCGAGCACGCCCCAGCCGACGCCGAGATAGGGCAGGTAGAGGACGATGATGACCGCGATCCCGGCGAGCACGGGCCGCCACAGCCGGCCGCCGCGCACGAAGGCGGGCGCGACCGCGAGCGGCAGTACCTTCACCAGCGTCGCCACGGCCAGGAGGGCGCCCGCGAGTCCGTCGCGACGGCGGGTGCGCGCGAGCAGCGCCAGCCCGAGGAGGCCGACCGCCACAGCGTCGACGTGCCCGTCGCAGGCGAAGGACCACAGGGCGAGCGGGTTCCAGGCGTAGATCAGGATGCGCTCCGGCGGCAGGCCGGCGCTGCGCAGCACTGCGAGCATCGTCAGGATGCTCATCGCCTCGAAGCCCAGCATCGCGAGCTTCATCCCGGTGACGCTCCGGGAGACCTGCCCGACGGCGGCGAAGACCGCTTGCGCGGCGGGCGGGTAGATCGTGTGGGCGTAGTCCTTGCGGTTGATCAGCGGGTAGATCGCCGGATCGCGCAAGGGCTCCAGGGCCGGGTCGGCCGGAACGTAGCGGTACGGGTTGATGCCGGCACCCTGGACCTGCCCGTCCCAGACGTAGCGGTAGATGTCGCTCGACAGGAAGGGCGGTGCCGGCAGCAGCGCGGCGCGCATCGCCACGGCGAGGCCGAGGATCATCCAAACGGCCGCGCGGGGCAGCCGCTCGCGCAGCACCAGGCGCACGGCGAGGAGGTAGACGACGAGACCGAGCGCGACCACGCCGACGAAGGCGTTGGCGCGGGCCGGCGAGCCGACGGTGTCGGCGCCCGGGACGTGAAGGGCGAGCGCGCCGAGATTGATGCCGGCGAGCAAGATTCCCAGCGCCGCGAGCCGCCCGCCCGGGTCGGCGAGGACTCGGATCATGCCGGCACGGCCTCACGGGCGAGGCGCGCCAGGGCGGCGCGGGTCACCGGCGCCGGGGCGCCGGCGGTCTCGGCTGCGAGACGCGCGAGCGAGGCCGCGTCGTCGACGTCGTACCACGGCTCCAGCTCGACGAGGTCGAGGCCAATCTCGCGGGCCCGGGCCCGGGTCGCGTCGGCGACGAACGCGGTGCTCCATGCGATCTCGGCGAACAGGTGGGCATGGGCCCGCTTGAGGCCGAGGAGGTAGTAGCCGCCGTCATCGCAGGCGCCGAGCACGCCCCGGTCGCCCGGCGCGAGCAGGGTCCGGGCTGCCTCGACCAGGAGCCGCGCCGGCAGGGTCGGCACGTCGGCGCTGAGCACGCAGGCCGCCGCGTGGCCGCGATCGAGCATGCCCTGGACGGCCTGGAGCAGACAGCGGCCGAATCCCGCGACCGCCGCCGGAGCCGGCGCGGTGCCGTCCGCCAGCACGAGGGCGGTTCCGGGCGTGATGTGGGAGGCGACCAGGGCCTCGGCCCCCGGCGGGGCGTAGGCCGCGTAAGGACTGATCGGAGCGGATCGCGCCGCCCGCGCGAGGGTGTCGGTCGTGTCGCGCAGGAAGGCGGCGCTCAAGGACGCGGCCTCGTTCGGGGTCAGCGGCGGGCACAGCCGCGTCTTGGAGCGGCCGCTCTGCGGGGCCTTCGCCATCACGCCGATCGCGCAGGTCGCGGCCGCCTCTGGGCTGGGTCGTCGTGTCATCGGCGGGGATCCCGCGCTTGTTCAGTGGAAGGGCCGGACGATCCCGACGCGGATCGTCGCGTCCGGCGGGATAGCGGCGGCGGAGTCGGGCGCGACGCTCGGCAGGGCGCGCAGGCCCTCGGACGTCAGGCCCATCAGGGCGACGTGCTCGCCGAGCAGCGCCACCGCCTCGACCGGCACCGCCACCAGGCGCGGCCCGAACCCGCTCCAATCGATCCGCTGCAGGCCGAGCCATCCCAGCCCCAACGCCCCGTCGAGGCGCACGACGACCGCGACCGCATCGCCGCGGCGTACGAGCCCCGTCACGCGGCCGAGGACGGGCTGCGCTTCCTCCGGCTGGAGCAGCAGGCGGCCGGCGAGGTCGCCGACGCGCACCGGCTGGGGAAAGCGCCGCGCCGCCCGCGCCGCCATGTCGGGGACGGTCATGCCGGGCACCGGCATGTGGTCGGGGGCCGGCGACGGGCCCGCCGTCTGCGCCTGCGCGGCGACGGAGAGCGCCAAGACCAGGCAGACGGCGAGGCAGGCGGCGAGGCCGCTCGCAGGACGGGCGCTCATAGCCCGGAAAACCAGTTGAAGCCCCGGCTCTCCCAGTACCCGCCCGGATAGCTATTGGTGACCTCAATGGCGGTGATCCATTTGGGGTTCTTGAAGCCGAGCTTGACCGCCGTGCGCAACCGCAAGGGGTAGCCGTAGGGGTCCGGCAAGCTCTCACTGGCGTACTTGGTGGCGAGCAGCGTCTGGGGGTGCAGCGCGCTCGCCATGTCGATGCTGCTCGGGTAGTCGTCCGCCGTCTTAAAGGCGACGTACCTGGCGGTGAGGTCGGCCCCGACCCGTTCGAGGAACGTGCGCAGCGGCACGCCCGACCACTGGCCGATATAGTCCCAGCCCTCCACGCAGACGTGGCGGATGATGATCTCGCGCTCGGGCAGCTCCGCGATCTGGCCTCGCGTCCAGGGCCGCTTGTCGGTGATCAAGCCGGCGAGTTCGAGCCGCCACGCGTCGCCGTCGACCGGTTTCACCTCCTCGACGTCGTAGTAGGCGTTGAAGCGCGGCGGCTTGAGCACCATCGACGCCGGGTATTCGGGCGCGAGCTTGTTCGGATCGAACAGCGCGGCCTGGACGCCGTCGTTAAGGTCGGAGACGGCGCGCAGGGCCCGGCCGACCGCGCCCGAATCGCTCACGTCGCAGCCGGTCAGCATCGTGAGCGCGCCGAGCGACAGGCCGCCGCGCAGGAAGCCTCGGCGCTCGATCCGCCGCAGGAGCGGGCGATGGTCGTCGAGGATGCCGGGATCCGGCACCGTGAGGGGGCGGAAAGGGGATCTCATCGGGCGGACTCCGTCGCCGCGGCGGAAGGCGTCGGCCGGAGCACGGGGCCGCCAGTCAGCATCGCCCGCAGCGTCCGCGGCACCAGCAGGGCGAGCGCGACGTGGACGAGGAGGAAGCCCACGAGGACGCCCATGCCGACGAAGTGGACGAGGCGCGCGCCCTGGAACCCGCCGAGCAGCGTGACGAGGCCGGAGAGCTGCACCGGCTTCCAGATCGCCAAGCCGCTGACGACTTGAGCGATGCCGGCGAGGATCGCCACGATGTAGAGGATCTTCTGGACGGCGTTGTAGGTCGTCAGGTCCTCGTGGGCGAGCTTGAGCTTGAGCGTGTCGCGCAGGGTCTGGACGACGTCGCGGAGGCGGATCGGCAGGAGGCGCTCGTGCAGGCGCCCGGTCGCGATCCCGTAGGCCAGGTAGGCGGCGCCGTTGGCGATCAGCAGCCACATCGCGGCGAAGTGCCAGAGCAGGCTCTCGGCCGCCCAGGAGCCGATCCGGAGCGTCCTGGGAAAGTAGATCCCGTGGATGATGACGGAGTCGTTGTAGATGCCCCAGCCGGAGCCGATCAGCACGACCATCGCCAGTGCGTTGGTCCAGTGCATGAGGCGCACCGGCCAGGGATGCAGCCGGCGCCCGGCGCTGTCAGGATTCGGTCTCATGATGCGAAGCATTTCCTCAAGTCATCGTATGGGAGCGCGAAGATACATCGATGTTTATGTCATGAAAATCACGGATAGTTTTGCATTTATTATACGGAAATACCTTGATCGACGTCACATAGATCGCTATGGATCGCAAATGCGTTGCGACGAGCGATCCATGGAGGCCGCATGACTTGCACCGTCCTCGCCAGCCTGCTGCCCACCTTGTCCGTGCAGGTCCACGCCTTTGCGTTCTGCGAGATCCAGACCGGCTGGCGGCTGGCGAAGAGCGCCCTGACCGACGCGCTCCTCGTCCACTACGTCCTGGCGGGCTCCGGCTCGATCGTGGTCGCGGATCAGCCGCCGCTGCTCTTTGGCCCAAACAGCATGATCATCCTGCCCCGCGACGTCGATTACTCGATCGGGTCCATGGACGCGGCCAGCACTGTGACGAGCGGGGAGGTGCGGCGGCTCCTTCCCAACGGCCTCGTCGCGTACACGGCGGGAAATGGGAGCCGGGACATCCTCCTGGCCTGCGGGTCGATCTCGGCGAGCTATGCGGGCTCGCTCGGCCTGTTCGACCGCCTGCATGGTCCGCTGGCGGAGGATCTGTCGGCCGACGCCCGGCTGCGCCACGCCTTCGCGTTCATGATCGAGGAGCTGGTCCGGCCCGGCCTCGGCACGCAGGAAGTGACGAGCGCGCTGATGAAGCAGTGCCTGGCGATCCTGCTCCGCGTCCACCTGGAGAAGGGGACCCGGTCGCCGATCTTCGAGGCCCTGCGCGATCCCCGGCTGGTGCCCGCCATCGCGGCGATCCTCGACGCGCCCGGCGCGCCACACACCGTCGACAGCCTCGCCGCGCGCTGCGGACTGAGCCGGACCGGCTTCGCCGAGCGCTTCTCCGCGACCTTCGACGAGGGGCCGATCGAGTTCCTGCAACGGGCGCGCCTGCAACTGGCCGCCAAGCTGCTGACGACGTCGCCGATGCCGGTGAAGGTCATCGCCGAGAGCGTCGGCTACGCCAGCCGCAGCTACTTTTCGCACGCCTTCAAGGCGGCCTATGGCTGCGATCCGAGCACGTACCGCAACCGCGCCGACCCCCTTGCAGAGCCCCTGGCGGATACCGGAACCGGCGACGCCGGGCGGGCTGCCGGCGAGGAGTGAGGGCGCGGGCGGCCGCACCGGCGGCGGACCTGGTCTGAGCATCGAAAGCATCGCTGTCGTCATCCCACGTCACTGTCGCCAAACAGCCGGGTCCGCGAAAGACGCCCGGCGTGCGCTATCGTTCAAATCTGGTGCGGCGAAGGGGAGGAGGTGCGCCAGGGACGCCGACCGGACTATACGCGAGCATATCCGACGCATGACTCGCCCGTCGTTGGAAGAAGTCGCGTTGCGGGACAACGCGAATGCCTGCTCGGCCGAGATATGTCCTTTAAGGTCCCGTTCGATCGGTTGCGTCGGTCGATCCGAGCCCGATCGTCATCGCGGTAAGGGGACGCCCGTCAGCCGCGCGCAGGCATCCAGAAGCGCGTCCTGGCACGCCTCGTCCCGCGTGAGCGGGTCCGGCTCGCGCATCGCCCGGTGGTAGAAGTAGCGTCCCGTCGAGTGGGCGAGGGGCTCGTCGCTCACGGCCAGCCAAGCCTGGGTAGTGTGAGCCTGGGCCAGGTCGTCCGGTGCGCCCGGACCGCCCATCCGCGTCGGGACCCATCCCGGCTCGAGCGCGTTCGCCCGCACGTCCGGCCACCGGCGCGCAACCCCGAAGGCGAGCGCCACGTCGAGGAACTTGCTCTCGGCGTAGGCCTGCGACCCGTTCCAGCGCCGCCGCTCCCATTGAAGGTCGTCCATGTCCGGCCCCCCCGGGATGCATGCCGGAGCTCAGGTAGACCCGCCGGTCGGGGCGCTCGATCAGGGCAGTCAGGAGGTAGGGGGTGAGCACGTTGATCGCGAAGAGGTGGGACAGCCCGTCCGCGGTCGGGATCCGGCGGGGCTCGCGGTAGCCGATCCCGACATTGTGGATGACGGCGTCGAAGCGACCGGTCGCGTTCGCCTGCGCGGCGACCGCCCGCATCGCGGCGATCGTCACGACGTCGCCGATCAGGATGCCGGCCGCCTCCGGCAGCGCCCGGCAAGCCGCCTCGTCGCGCGCGTCGCTGCGGGCATGCAGCACGACCTCGTGCCCTTCGCGGGCGAGGTGCTGCCCGGCCATGAGGCCGAGCCCGTCCGCGGACCCGGTGATGAGGATGCGTGCCATGATGGTCCTCCGGTCAGAGCATCGGCGGCCGTGCCGCCAGGGTCGCGTCGGCGGCACCCGGTCACCAGGGAAGCGGCGCGCCGAACCGGTCGACGTAGCGCAGGCCCGCACGGCCCCGGTTCGCCTCGATCATGTCGACG
This sequence comes from Methylobacterium aquaticum, assembly GCF_016804325.1. Taxonomy (NCBI): domain Bacteria; kingdom Pseudomonadati; phylum Pseudomonadota; class Alphaproteobacteria; order Hyphomicrobiales; family Methylobacteriaceae; genus Methylobacterium; species Methylobacterium aquaticum. Next base: position 6,115,862 of record NZ_CP043627.1, on the reverse strand, counting down.
ACGCGCGGGATGCTCTCCTCGATCGAGAGCAGCGCGTCGCTGCCGCCCATCTCGGTCCGCACCCAGCCCGGGGCGACCAGCAGCACCGCGTGCCCGTCATCGGCGTGCTTGGCCGCGTAGCCCTTCATCAGCATGTTGAGCGCGGCCTTGCTGGAGGAATAGAGCTGCCACCCGCCCGTGGCGTTCGCGATGCTGCCGAGTTCCGAGGTCATGATCGCGATGGTGCCCCCGGCCGGCACCAGGTCGCGCAACAGTTCGGCCGCGCGCACGGGCGAGAACGCGTTGGTCAGCATCATGTCGAGGAAGTCCGCCTCGCTCGCGCTGGCCGGGCTCGCCTCGATGGCCCGCGCGATGCCGGCGTTGACGAACAGGACGTCGACGCGCCGTCCGTCGAGCCGCCGGCGGAGTGCCTGGATGGTGGCGGCCTGGTTGATGTCGACGCTCTCGACCTCGAGGCTGCCGGGAAAGCGGGCTGTCAGCGCGTCGAGGCCTGCGGAGTGACCGCGTGCCGTGGCGATCACGCGCGAGCCGCGCCCGAGCCATTCCTCCGCGAGCGCGAGCCCGAGGCCGCGCGAGGCGCCGACGACGAGTGCCGTAGCGTGCTGTGTCATGCGAAGCTCCTACGAATCTGCTGCCGATTCCATGGCGCACCAACTCTTCCGAGATGAGCGCCGATCTGTCAGAACAATCCGGACCTGAAGTCATGGAACGATCCGGAGTCATGGCCCGATGCCCTACGATGGCCGGCTGCTGGCCGGCGTGACGGTGCTCATGGCGGTGGTCGAGGCCGGGACCATGACCCGGGCCGCCGAGGCGCTCGGGCTGACCCAGTCGGGCGTGGGGCGCGCCATCCAGCGGCTGGAGGCCCGCCTCGGCGTACGCCTTCTCGATCGCACCACCCGGACCCTGCGGCTCACCGACGAGGGGCGGCTTTTCTGGGAGCGGGTCGGGCCGCTCCTCGACGGCATCGAGGCGGCGGCGCTCGACGCGGCGGGCAGTGCCCGGACGGTGCGCGGGCGCCTGAGAGTGAACGTCGATCCCTTCTTCTCGCGACTGGTCCTGTCGCGCGAGCTGGCGCGCTTCCTCGAGGCCCACCGCGAGTTGCGGCTCGAACTCATCATGCGCGACCAGATCGGCGACCTCGTCGCCGACGGCTTCGACATGGCGTTGCGCTTCGGCGAGCCGCCGGTCGTGGGTTTTCCGCCCGCAAGCTCCTGGAGACCCGGATCCTGACGGTCGCCTCGCCCGCCTACCTCGCGGCCCACGGCCGCCCGGCGCATCCGCGCGACCTCCTCGATCACGCCTGCATCGACTACCAGGACCCGCTCACCGGACGCCCGTTCGCATGGGAGTTCCGCCGCGGCGACGAGGTGCTGCTGGTGCGCCAGCCGGCGCGGCTGATGGTGTCGGACGTCGAGACGATGATCGGTGCCTGTTGCGAAGGGGCCGGCATCGCCCAGGTCATGCAGCTCGGCACCCGGCACATCCTCGGCCAGGGCCGGCTCGTCGAGATCTTCCCGGACTGGCCGGGCGAGACCTTTCCCCTCTACGCGATCTACCCGTCGCGGCACCACCGGGCCGCCAAGGTCCGGGTGTTCACGGAATGGTGCCTGACGCTGCTCGGCGGGGAGACCGAGCTCGATGCGGACGCGACGCGCTGACGGATGTCTAGGCAGAGTTGCACGGGGCAACTCTGCCTAGATTCTTGTTTTCGCATCATTTTCGTTGCCGAACCGGTGACCACTTCGGCGAATGATGCTTAGAACGCCGCCTTGCCGATCGAGGCGCCGCCATCGACGTGGAGCGTCTGGCCGGTCATGAACGCCGCCCCGTCCGACATCAGGAAGGCGATGGCCGCGGCGATCTCGTCGGGCCGGCCGAACCGCCCCATCGGCACGCCGGCGAGGTAGCGCCGCTCGCCTTCGCTGCCCGGCGGGTTGTTGGCGCGAAACAGCTCCGTCTCGGTCGGACCCGGCGCCACCGCGTTGACGGTGATCCCGGTCGCGGCGAGTTCGAGCGCCCAGGAGCGGGTGAAGCTGACGAGCGCCGCTTTCGCGGCCGCATAAGCCGTGCGCTCGACGCTGCCGAGGATCGTGAGGCTCGCGATGTTGACGATCCGGCCAAAGCCGCGCTGCCGCATCCCCGGCAGGGCCGCCTGCACCGCCTGGAGCGCGGGGTGGAGGTTGACGCGCAGCACCTCGTCGAGCGCCGAGAGTTCGACCGCTCCGAGCCGCTGCGGCCGCACGAGGCCGACATTGTTGACCACGCCGTCGAAGGCATGGCGCTGGGACAGGTCGGCGAGGATCGCCGCGGTCGCGGCGTCGTCGGCGAGGTCGGCCGCCACCAGCGTGCCGGGAAAGCCCTCGGCGCTGTGGCGCGCGAGGCCGACGACGTGATGGCCGTCGCCCGCGAGACGGTGCGCGAGGGCGAGCCCGATGCCCTTGCTGGCACCGGTGACGAGGAAGGTCCGGGACATCTCAGGTTTCCTTCTTGCGGGAGCGCCCGGCCGCCCCTTGCGGCCCGGGCGCGAGGGGTCAGGCGGCAACGGCGAGGGCCCTGCGGAGCACCGGCAGCATGTCCCCGGGCTCGGGCCGGCGGGTGTAGTCCGGGTTCACCTCGGCGTAGAGGATCGTCCCGTCCTGCCCGATCACGAAGCGTCCGGGCATCGGCAGGCTCCAGCTTTCGTCGCCGTTGAACGCCGGCAGGTCGTTCTTCAGGCTCTTGTAGAGCTCGACCAAGTAACTGGGCAGCGCGAAGCGCAGGCCGAAGGCGGCGGCCACCGCATTGTGCGGGTCCGACAGGATCGGAAAGGCGAGCGCGTTCTGGCGGACCGATTTTCGGCTGTTGGCCGCGCTCTGCGGCGAGATCGCCACGAGGCGCGCCCCGAGCCTCCGGAACTCCGGCAGGGCCTCCTGGAGCGCTTGGAGCTCCATGTTGCAGTAGGGGCACCACACCCCTCGGTAGAAGCTGACCACCAGCGGCCCGCGGGCCAGCAGGTCGGCGGAGGCGACGGGCCGCCCGTCGGGATCGTCGAGGGTGAAGGCCGGCGCCCGGTCGCCGGCCTTCAGGGCGCGGGCAGCGACTCCCGAAGCGATCAGCTCGGCAGTGGCCCTTCGCATCGTCTCGATCACGGAGGGCGGGACGTTGTAGGGCGGCTTGCCGGCCTGGAAATCGGCCTTGAAGGCATCGAGCTTGGCTTGGAGAGTCATGGATCGGCTCCTGAACGAAGGGTTGGGGGCACCAGCCATCCGCGTCGGGCTCAGGGCAGCTGCGGAGGCCTGCGGAGAGAGGACGGATCCCGGTCAGGCCTGCGGGACGAGGGCGTTCACCCGCTCGACCGCGCGCTGCACGGCGGGACGCGCCGACACGGCCTCGTACCAGCGGGCGACGTAGGGCATGTCGTCGAGGCCGACGCCCGCGAAGTCGCGCCGCCACAGCCAGCCGAAATGCGCAATGTCGGCCACCGTGAACGCGTCGCCGGCGACGAAGCAGCGCTCGGCCAGCACGCCGTCGAGCACGGCCAGCGTCCGTCTCGCCTCGGCCGAGAAGCGCGCGATGGCGAGGGGCTGCGGCTCGGAAGCCTGGCGCTGGAAGAAGCCGGCCTGGCCGAAGGCCGGTCCGAGCCCGGAGGCGTGGAAGAACAGCTGCTCGAACACCCGCGCCCGGCCCTCGCCGGCGGCCGGAAGCAGCTGGCCGCTCGTCTCGGCGAGGTAGACCAGGATCGCGGCGGATTCGGTCAGGACCAACCGGCCTCCGGCCGCAGCGGGATCGACCAGGACCGGCACCTTCGCGTTGGCGTTCAACGCGATGAAGTCCGGCGCCTTCTGCTCGCCGCGGCGCACGTTCACGCCGTGCAGGTGGTAGGGGAGACCGAGTTCCTCCAGCGCGATCGGCACCTTGATGCTGTTGGGCGTGGCGAAGGCGTAGACCTCGAACATGGCAACCGGGCTCCGGACGGGCCACCGCGGCTCTCGCGGTGGGAACGGTCACCGTGATGCTCCTCGGGCGATGGACGGGGCAGCCGGCCGGAGGCGATAACGCTCATTCCCAGGAGGAATGACCTCCCGGGAGCAACGATTGACGGGGGAAGCGACTTGGACCGCTACCAGGCGATGGCGACCTTCGTGCGGGTGGTCGAGGCCGGCTCGTTCTCAGGGGCCGCGCGGCTCCTCAACGTCGGCCAGCCCGCCGTCTCGAAGACGATCGCGCAGCTGGAGAACCGGCTTCAGGTCAGCCTGCTCCTCCGCTCGACCCACGGCCTGAGCCCGACGGAAGCAGGCCTGCGCTTCTACGAGCGGGCGCGGGCGGCCATCACTGAGGCCGACGAGGCTGAACTCGCCGCCCGCGGCGCGGGAGCCGGGCTCGCGGGCCGTCTGCGGGTGTCCGCGGCGACCACCTTCGCTCGGCTCCACGTGGTCCCGATGCTGCCGCGCTTCCTCGACCAGCATCCCGACCTCGACATCGAGGTGATCCTCGACGACCGGGTGATCGACCTCGTGAGCGAGGGGGTCGACCTGTCCCTGCGCATGGGGGCACTGCCGGATTCCGCTGCCGTGGCGCGCCGGCTCGCGACCGGCGCGCGCTCGGTGCTCGCCACCCCCGGCTACCTTGCCCGGGCGGGCGAGCCGCACGCGCCCGCGGATCTCGCCGAGCACGAGGCGGTGATCTACAGCCAGCAGCCCGAGATCTGGGCCTTCACCCGGGAGGGCACCGAGATCTCGGTGGCGGTGCGCGGGCGCGTGCGGGTCAGCGCGGCCGAGGGCCTGCGCGCGGCGGTCCTCGCTGACATCGGCCTCACCATCGCGTCCGACTGGATGTTCGCCCCCGAGCTCGCGAGCGGCGCGGTACGGCGGCTGCTCCTGCCCTGGAGCCTGCCCGCCATCGACCTGTGGGCGGTGTTCCCCACCGGGCGCATGGCGAGCACCAAGGCCCGGCTCTTCGCCGGCTTCGTCGAGGCGGTGATGGCGGACGCGGCCGCCCATTCCGCGCCGGCATAAGCCTTATCGCTACGCGCCGTCATCCGTCTCCGGGTGTAAGCCCTTAACTCGTCCTTACGCCGACCGGACCAGGGCCGGCACGACAACGAGGACAGCCTCCATGGCCCGCTTCGACAGCTACCGCGACGCCTTCCCCAATGCCCGCCTGACCCGCAAGCCGAACGGCGTTCTGGAGGTCGTGCTGCACAGCGAGGGCGGCAAGCTCGTCTTCGACGGCCACACCCACGAGCAATTCGTCGACCTGTTCCACGCCATCGGCGAGGACCGCGACACCCGCGCCGTGATCCTGACCGGATCGGGCGACGCGTTCATGGACGCGATCAGCCCCGAGGGCTTCGACTTCTTCACGCCCCAGGGCTACGACAAGATTTTTCGCGAGGGCCGCAAGGTGCTCGGCAACATCCTCGACATCGAGGTGCCGATGATCGCCGCGCTCAACGGCCCGGTGCTGCTGCACAGCGAGTACGCGCTCCTGACCGACATCATCCTGGCGACGCCCGAGACGGTGTTCCAGGATAAGCCGCACTTCGAGTTCGGCATCGTGCCGGGCGACGGGATGCATATCCTGTGGCCGGAGGTGATCGGCTCGATCCGCGGGCGGTACTTCCTGCTGACGCGGCAGATCCTCGATGCGCGGACTGCCCAGGATTGGGGCGTCGTCAACGAGATCGTCCCGCGGGACCGGCTGCTGGCGCGGGCGCACGAGATCGCCGACGGCATCGCCGCGCTGCCGCCGCTCACCGGACGCTACACCCGGATCGCGCTGACGCAGCGCCTGCGCCGGCTCGTCGAGGAAGGCACCGGCTACGGCTTGGCGCTCGAGGGCATCAGCGCCGCCGACGTGGCGAGGCGCATGGCCGCCCAGGCCTGAGCGTCGGCCCGCTCGGAACCGATGCACGGCTCACCGTGAGAGCGAGGAGAGCGCGATGAGCCGTTCTCGCGTTCGTACGGCCGCTGTCTCGTACCCTCGCGCTTTCGGACAGGTCTGTTCGAGGGTGCGACGTCGTCATGCAGATGATGTGACCGGCTGTCCGGCCGCCCGGGAAACGATCGTCCCGAGTCGAACGGCGGACCGGCTCCTACGCGTACGCGACGATGGTACCCAGGGATGCGCGAATGCGCGGCGTCGCGAAGTCGACTACGGCGCGCCCACCGGCTTCCGCGTGGCCATGGCGCACCCGGAGCGGGTGACCGCCCTCATCTCGCAGAACGGCAACGCCTACGAGGAAGGCTTGAGCGAGGGGTGGAACCCGATCCAGCGTTACTGGCGCGACCGGAGCGAGGCCAACCGGCAGGCCCTGCGCGAATTGCTGACCCCTGCCTCGATCCGCTGGCAGTACGAGCACGGCGTGCCCGACACGTCGCTGGTCTCGCCGGATGGGAGCGCCCTCGACGCCTGGTACATCCAGCGGCCGGAGGTCGACGAGATCCAGCTCGACCTGTTCGGCGACTATGCCAGCAACGTGGCGCTCTACCCCGCTTTCCAGACCTATTTCCGCACGCACCGGCCGAGGTTGCTGGTGATCTGGGGCCGGAACGACCCGTTCTTCCTGCCGGCCGGCGCGGAGGCGTTCCGGCGCGATATCCCGGATGCCCAGATCCGGTTCCTTGACACGGGGCACTTCGCCCTGGAGACCCATGCCGCTGTCATCGCGGAGGCCATCGCGGACTTCCTGCATGCCTGAAGAGGATTGTCAGGACGGCGTGGCTAGCTCCATCCTGACTTTCCGCCGGTTCGGGCAAGGCAATCGTCCCCGAAAGGAAGCTTTCCGTTGAGTGCTAGGCGCGACCCGGTACCTCGCTGGGGGCTCGCAGTGAACGTGGGGCGGGGGTCTCGGCGTGCCAGCCTACGTCCCCGTCGTTCTTCACCAACCGGACCGTGAGACCCTTCAAGGAGGCGAACCATGACGACAGGGACAATCCTTGCAGCCGCCACTGCCCTGATGCTTGGTCAGAGCTCTTCTAAGCCGCTTCCCTCGATTGCGGCCACGACGACGTACCATCGCGTCGCGGTCGACGGCGTCGGCATCTTCTACCGCGAGGCCGGTCCACGGGACGCGCCCACTATCCTGCTACTGCACGGCTACCCGTCGTCGTCGCGGCAATGGGACTCGCTGCTGCCACTGCTCGCTGACCGCTACCACCTGATCGCCCCCGACTACCCGGGATTCGGTCAGAGCGACGCACCATCGCCCGCGCAATACGCCTACACGTTCGACAACTTGGCGGCGACGATGGCGGAATTGGTCGCTCACCTCGGTCTCGAACGATACACGCTCGTCATGCAGGATTATGGGGGTCCGGTCGGCTTCCGCATGGCGATGGCCCGCCCCGAGCGGGTGAGCGCGCTGATCATCCAGAATGCCAACGCCTACACGGAGGGCCTCGGTGCCAAGTGGCGGGGCATCGCCCGGTACTGGGCCGATCCCACGTCCCATCCCGAGCAGGTCGACGCCTTTACCTCGCTCGAGGGTGCCAAGCAGCGCCACCTCGGGACGAGCCCCAATCCCGAGCGCTACAACCCGGACTTATGGAGGGACGAGCACGCCATCCTGGGTCGCCCGGGCGAGCGGGAGATCCAGGCGGCACTCCTCTACGACTATCGCACGAACGTCGCATCCTATCCGGCCTGGCAAGCCTGGATGCGCAAGCATCCGCGGCCGGCCCTCATCCTCTGGGGGCGCTACGACCCCTCCTTCATCGTGCCAGGAGCAGAGGCCTATCTGCGTGATATGCCGAACGCGGAACTTCATCTCCTTGATGCCGGGCACTTCGCATTGGACGAGGCTACGGACGATGTCGCGCGACTGACTCGGGACTTCCTCGGCCGTATCACTGCCGCGGTACCGTGATCGGCCGACTGCCACCCGACTTTAAGCCCAGTAAGGATTCAATCGGGACAACGGCGACGCTGTCCTCAGCATTCAATTTCGAAAATGTGCGCCGACGATTGCAATGTCCGCTCACAAGTGGCAAGCAGCTCAAGTACTGCTGTACGCTGGAAGTCCGCTTATGGCGCACAGCTGAACAAGCAGCATGCGAACTGCCGACCTCATGTAGTCCTTCGATGGTAGCAGCTGGAAGGTTCGCACGAGGTCGGCAGCATGGATTGTGCAAGCCTCCCCGATAGAAGTCGCCGGCTGCGAGGCGATCATGCGCCAGGACGGTCACCACCTGCCGCTTCGTGGCATGCATCACGATCGGGTCGTTTCAGCATGTGTACCGGCCGCGCTCCACAGGCCGGACATCTCTGAGCCGAGGCCCTGAGCAACTGCGGGAGCCAACGATGGTCCCCAAGGACTACCACAAATTCGAGAACTCGAATGCGCCCGCCCCTCCCAATTAGATGGGTAATCGATGCGGCTGTGCATTAACATGACGGAACCGCCCCCCTAAAATATGCCAACACTCATCATATCTAATCTTAGTCCGCCGATGCGCACTATAACCCTATCCATTATTTTCTGCGCGACATAGGAGGGGCTTATATTGCGCGACTCAACTATTCACGAAAAGCCACCTTGCAAGCCTCCAGTCGCCACAAGCTTACGCACTTGACGGAGCACCTTAGGTTGCGCCGGGATCATGCTCTGCGCAGCGGACGTAAAGAGATATTCAACGCGAGCACTGTGACTTTGAAATACACCAAGGATCCGCCGCCAGTCGTGTCCTGCTGTCGGCATCAGGAGAGCCAAGTCTACACATGTCATTATAATATCGGATTTGGTGGCACGCTTACTGCGACGTCCTATCCCTCGAGCTGACATTGAATGCTGCATCATGATACAAGACCAGTCATCGCCCTGCAGATCTTCATTCATGCCATCGTCTTCATAGGCCAATCGAGCTATTCGTATTCCCTCAGAGAGCTCGGCAATTTCATCGTCAGAGAGCGCTGCATAGACGGCTGCGGCTATTTCGATGTAATCAGACATTAGATTGGATGTCGCAAGTTTCGTTGTGCACATGCTTCACATAAAATATTTTCCCGACTCTTAATGGTCACAAAATCACCGGGCTACATCGGTAGAACCAATGCAAATATCGATAGTAATTTAAACATTTTTGATTGAATATTGACGGTTATTGTTGATGTCACTTACCAAAAGATACCGCCTCGGGGCCGCAGGGGTGTGAGAGCCTGAGCGATGCGCTCGATCCAACTTGATCTGGATACGCCAATTTCTATTGCGACGCGGGACCCCATCGGCAGATCGCTGGGCCGCATGCGGCATCACGTGGGCCGGCGCGGGTGGCCGAGGGGCAGCAGACGACGCTGGACGGTGAGGTTGGCTCAACGGCGAGGGCATCTGACGCGGTGGGCCCTACTGAGGGAGGTGGGCAAAGTCTCAGGAGGGCGCGCCGATATGGGCAGGGCCCCCAAGGCATGTCGCTCTCATCGCCGTCACGAAGGGAATCCCAAAGTGGCACGGCGACCGATTCGCCCCGGTAAGATCTTGTTATGAGGTTGTGGCTCCCTCCCGCGATGTGTCACGGGATATAGGTATGGTCTTTAGACGGGTCCCCGGGGATCGCCTGGAACCATCCCCTAGGAAGCCACGGTTCCGCCCTGTCTCCCCCCTTGTGCCCACCCGTCGTTCGCGGGACCATCTGCCTGCCGAGTATTCGCCTCGCCCCCGGACGTGCTGCCCCGGTGTCGATGGCCTCAGACAGGAACCGTCGTGGACACCACCCTTATGCCGCTGGGCGGCCGTCCTGCCTGCCTCAACGAGGTGGACAGGCTCCTCCCTACCTCCCTCGTCTCACCCGCCCTGCATGCCTCCCTGATCCTCCCTGAGGGCAGGAAGGGCATCGTCGTCCTCGGCGGCCGTCGCCCCCACCTCGACGCGCACGGCAACGAGGAGTGGCGATGGTTCAACGTGGGCGCCACGGCCTCTGAGACCCGCGAGGCCATCTACCGGCACAACCCGTCCTTCATCACCCTCAACGCCTTTACGCCCCGCCCCCAGCGAGGCTACGACGATTACCGGACGGGGCCCTGCAAGCGGGTCGCGAACGTCGCCGCCTTCGGTGCCGTGTGGCTCGACCTCGACACCTACAACAAGGCCGCCTGGAAGGACGCCTCCGAGACGGGCGTCGTCTGGGAGATCCTCGACCGGCTGGCGCAGGCGGGACCTCGGCTCGGCATCCCGCAGCCCAGCTACATCGTCAGGTCCGGTGCAGGGTATCACGTGGTCTGGCTCACGGAGGCCGTGCCCGCCAAGGCCCGCCAGGCTTGGAACGCCCTGCAGACGACCCTCGGCGACCTCTTCATCGACATGGGCAGGGACAAGGCCGTGATGCCCGCCTCCGCCAACCTGCGGCTCGTAGGGACGATGAACAGCGGCAACCCCGTCCGGATGATCTGGCCGTCGACAGTGGGCGAGATCGTCCGCCACTCGTTCCGGGACCTGTGCCGCGCCGCCTTCCCCTACACCCCCGAGCAGGTCGCGACGTATAAGGCTGAGAAGGCCGCCGCCAAGGCCGTCAGGAAGGCCGCTGCTGCCACCAGGATCCACTCCGGACAATCGCCCGTCTTGACCGGCCAGACCTACTACCGAACGCTCCAGCGCGACGTGGAAGCCCTCTGCCGGGGACGGTACCCGCACGGCGTCTCGAAGGGCGAGCGGAACCAGTGGCTCCTCGCCCTCTCCACGGTCTGGGCCTGGACGATGGACCCGAAGGCCCTGCGCGAGCGGATCGCCGAGTGGGCCCCCCACCTCAACCTGTCGGTCGCCACGGCTCTGACGCAGGCGGGGAGCGTCATCCGCCGGGCCGAGGCGCAGGACCGCTCGGACGTGCCTCTGGGCAAGCGCGGGCGCTATCCGGTCGGGCCGAAGAAGCTCGGTGCCGAGCTCGGCGTCACCGTCACCGAAGCCCGCCGCTTCGACCTCCGCATGATGATCCCGGCCGCGATGAAGAGGGATCGGGCCGCCGAACGTCAGGAGAAGAGCCGCCGGGCCCGCGGGGTGAAGCCGCGCGACGCGATGCAGGACGCGCGCCTCGCCATCGGCCAGCAGGCCCTCTCCCTGATGGCGCAGGGCCTCAACAGGGCGGCGGTGATGGAGAGGCTTGGGGTGAAGAAGGCCTATCTCGACAAGGCCATGTCCGAGGCCCGGGCGGTGGCTGCGGCCGCCTCCGTGCCTAAGCCCAAGCGTCCCCGCGCCGAGCCTGGGATCGAGCCCGCATCGGAACCTGTCGAGGCCGTCGAAGCAGCCTCCCGCGAAGTGTCACGGTATATTGCGCGTGACGAAGAAGAGGCGGGTGTCCTTGAAGGATGCGGGGCCGGCGCCTATCCTGGGCCTGTTCACGACGTGGCAGCACCGCATCGAGACCCGCAACCCGCCGAGCAGCTCAGGCCGCTCGGCGGGTTGTCGCGTTCAGGGCCCTACGCCGGCCGCGTGCCGGTCGTGCCTCTGTTCCTGAGGCACCTGCACCGCGCGTGACGTAGAAGGCGTGACGGGACTGAGCCTACGGTCCTGTCCATGGCTCTCCCCGTCAACATCGGCTCGGACATCTGCGACGTCATCGGCGCCGTCCAGGAGGCTTTCCTGGCCGAGCTCTCCCTCAAGCGCTATCGGCAGGCTTGTGCGTCGGCGGTGTCGGAGGCCACCCGGATCGCCGCCGAGGGCGCGACGGACGCGATCCCGGCAACGTTCTCGAACCCCATGCCCTGGATGATGCGGGCGTTCTCCTATACCCGCACGCTTGATTGGGGAGGCGACGAAGTCGAGGCCAGCGTCAACGCCCTGCCGAGCCAGTCCATCGTGATGAAGTACGCCATGGGTGGCGCGTACGGCAGGCGCAATCTAAGCTTTAGAAAAGGCGAAGGGCTTGCCAGCAGCGGATCCATGGCAAAGGCGGACTACCATCGGAACGCGCTGCGCATCCTGTTCATCCTGGCGCGCGGCAGCCGGCCGGTCCCCGATGCCGGGGTGGAGGGGTTCGACCGCGTGTTCACCGGCGAGAGCCGGGTCCATGCCCTCGACTTCTGGATGCGCTACCCGGACTACCTCGCCGACGAGCTCCTGACCCTGTTCGAGGCGACGAGCGATCCGTCCTACCTCGACGAGGCACGTCGGATCTTCGACCAGGAAGAGCCGGACCTGCGCCGGGTGCCGATGCTGCGGTTCTACTTCGGCGCCTACGAGCCCCTGGACACGGTGCTGGGTATCCTCAAGTCGCGGGGTCTGGTCCTGCCGCGGTCTCGCGTCACTGCCATGGGCCGCAAGGGCCACGAGTTCCTGGTCTCGCCGAGAGCAGTGGAGCTCTTGGACCGCATGGTCGCCGAGTTGTCTCCCCTCGGCTGGTACGAGGACCGCGTCGCGCTGGTGCTGAAGGTGGCGGGAAGCCGGGGCGGCTTCACGCTCAAGACCCGCCAGCATGAGCGGCGGGAGTACCATGACACGAAGGTCGACGATCTCATCCCGACGACCGCCGGACGGGTCCGCCGTCGCCTCGAAACGATCCTGGAGAAGGCATGATGTCGGGTGACGGCGCGCAGGACGGCCCGGACGCCTTGCTGGCCGCCATTGCAGAGAAATGCGGCCGCTCCGTCGAGGACACGCGCTCGGTGCTGACACGTCACGGCATAGGCATCACGCGAAGCCTCGCCGTTCCCAAGCGCCTCTGCCTGCGCTCGCTATCGTTCTCCGGGGAGAAGAAGGGAGGGAAGGCCGCGGGCACGATCGCGTTCGACTGGCCCGAGATCGGCCCCGGGATCTGGGGCATCACCAGCGGGCGCAACCTTCGCGGCAAGTCCACGGTGCTCGGGATCATCCGCTGGTGCCTGACCGGCAAGCGGAGCGGGATCCCGGCCGAGATGGCCGAGTGGTTCGCGGCGGTGCGGCTGACCTTCACGCTCGACAACGAGCTGTACGAGGTCGAGATCGCGAATGCCGTCGCGGTGAGGGGCACCCTGTGGCGAGGCGTCGACGATGCCCGCCGGGTTCAGGCGACCTTCGGTTCCGAGGACGGCTTCAAGGCCGCGATGTCGGACCTGTTCATGATGCAGCTCGGGCTTTCGCCGCTCGTCACGCACACGGTCCGGCCGACCGGCGAGAGCCTGGACCAGCCCCACGACTGGGCGTTCTTCGCCGGGGCGATGTCGATCGAGCCCAATCCGGAATATCTCTTTGGCACCGTCGCGATGTCGGCCCTGCCGACGCGGATGATGCAGATGTTCTTGGGTATCCCCTGGACGAGCACGAATGCCGACCTCGTCGCCGCCAAGGGCCGGTTGAGGAACCAGGCGACGCAGAGCCGCGCCGTCGCCAAGGGCCTCGCGGACCGGCGCAAGAACCGGATCGAGGCCCTGGGGAAAGCCGTCGCGGCTGCCGAGGCGGAGCTTCGAACGCTTCACACGCCGGCCGCCGACAGGGCTGCGCTTGCCGTGGCCAACCAGGTGTATGCCAAGCTTGAGGCGCGCCGGCGTGCGGCGGAGGCGAAGCTCGCCGCGGTTGAGGCCGATGTCGCGGCGGCGTCCGAGGCGGCGGCGCATGCGGGACGCCTCCTGCAGGACTTCACCGATGACCGCGCCGCCGGCATGGTCTTCCGTGCGCTCGAACCGGTGTGTTGTCCGCGCTGCGACGAGGTATTCGCCGAGGACCGGCGCGCGGCCACGCGGAACGAACACGCCTGCGTGGTGTGCCGCACCGCGGAGGCGCCGGAACAGGATCCGTCCGAGGCCGAGGAAAGGTTGCGGGCCGCCGCCGATCTCGCCGCGGGCGAACTGTACTACCAGCGCAGGCGGCTGCGGTTGGCGGGGGAGGCGTTGGGGAGCGCCGATACGGCGAGCAAGGACGCCGAGAAGGTTTGCGCCGGGATCGAGGCTCGGCTTGCCGCACCCTCGCGCCGCACCGAGCTGGAGGCGGAGCTCATCGGGAACAAGGCGCGCCTGGAGGAGCTGGACGCGGAGGGCGAGGTCTCCTCCGGGCAAGACGACGACGGCTCGGTCATCGAGGCCGCGCTGGTCGTCGTCGAGGACGCCTTCAAGCCTCTTCAGGAGAGCGTGCTGAAGGAGGTCTCCGACCTGATCCTCAAATACGCCGTGCTGTTCGGCGTCGAGAACCTGGAGGAGACGAAGCTGTCCGGGAACACCACCCTCCGGCTCGTCAAGGCCGGGGTGCGTACGTCCTTCGGCAGCCAGACGGCCGGCGAGAGGGCACGATTGAAGATTGCGGCCACGCTTGCGATCATCACCGTGGCGGAGCGTCGTGGGGTCGGGCGCCATCCCGGCCTCCTGCTGATCGACTCCCCCGGGGCGAACGAGATGGTAGCTCAGGACTACGACAAGCTGGTCGCCGGCCTCGCCGGCCTCCCGGCGGAGTTCCGGCACCTCCAGGTATTCGTCGCCGCGGTCGAGAGCCCAACCATCCGGGAGCACATCCCGGAGAAGCATCGGAAGCGCGCGGTCGGCGACGATTATCTCTGGTAGCGGCCATGCATGCCCTGGAACGAGGCATGGCCGACCTCCTCTCGGCCGGTCGTCGGCCGCGGCTCGCCGATTTCGGGGGCCTAGACGGGGTCGTCGCCGAGGCCGCGGCGCTTTGCTGATCGCCCTTCGCTCCCGACTTCCTTGCCGTCGTGCTCGATGGCGCCGACCGCGAGGATGCCGCGGCCCGGACGTTCGTGTCCGCCCTGGCGGCCCACCCGCGCGACGACTTGGCCCTGAACGGCATGGTCGACGCGATTGCGGAGCGTGCCCCGCTCGCGGACGACGCGGAGCGCACCTGCTTCGCGTCGTGGCTCGCCATCGCCCGTGACCGCGAGCGCCCGCCGAGCCTTCGAACGGCCGCCCTGCGCGGAGCGCTCCTAATGAAGGGGACGGATCCCCGTAGGGGGGCGAGGTTGGCCGGCGAGATCGCGGCGATCGAGCCTGATGATGAGGCCTCTTACATCGCCCACGCGGCGCGGATCGGCGGCCTGTTGCATGCCGAGGCCCCCAGTCCCGGCGTGACCGCCTTCCTTGAAGACGCGGCGAGAGTGGACGGCGCCGCCGACGAGGCCTCGTTCGAGCTCGGCATGATCGATGTGCGGGAGATCTTCGCGGCCGCCGACCCGGTATCGGCGAGGGAGCGGATCCGGATCGCCCGCGTCCGGTTCGAGCGTGCGATCTCCGAGAGGGGGGCCCGATCCGACGCCCACGTGCTCTCGCTGTCTCTCGGCCTCCTCGCCGACTTCGAGGAAGGGCATCCGGCCGGCCTGAGGGAGCGCCTGCGCGAGGTCGAGTTGGAGGCGTTCGCCCATGCGGAGTACGCGGCCTACGAAGACGGCTTCCTGTCGGGAGCCCGGAAGACGGCGGTCGCAGCTTGGGCCTTCATGGCGCTTCGTCTCGGGGCACTTACGGACAGCCTGGAGGAGCCCTCCTGGAACGAGGCCCGTAGGGTCGTCGAAGAGGAGCTTTTGGCGGTCTACTCGGCGAGCCGCTCCATCTTCAGGATG
This sequence comes from Methylobacterium aquaticum, assembly GCF_016804325.1. Taxonomy (NCBI): domain Bacteria; kingdom Pseudomonadati; phylum Pseudomonadota; class Alphaproteobacteria; order Hyphomicrobiales; family Methylobacteriaceae; genus Methylobacterium; species Methylobacterium aquaticum. The sequence continues at coordinate 6,100,422 of NZ_CP043627.1, read as the reverse complement.
GGCGCGGACGGGGGGCTCGAATGGCTGGTGCGGCCCCGGATCGAACGCTCCGTCCGCACCACAGCAGGGCAACTGCACCATCTCCGGCGGTGGCTTGCCGGTGCCGGCGAGGCCCGGCTCGGGGATGAGGCGCGGGGATTGATCGCGCGGATCGACGAGGCCCTGACCGGGGTCCCGGCGCCGGACCCTCGTGACGCGGCAGCCGCGAGCCCCTCGGTTGCCGCGATACTGGAGGGCGCGCGGATCCCGCATGAGGTCAGCAGGCGCATCGCCGCGCAGTTCGTGAGCGATACCAACAGCGTCGAGCTGAACGAGATGTCCCCGCAGATCGAGGAGGCCCTCGCCCGGACGGAGCTCACCTTCGAGCAGATAGCGGACTACGCGGAAGATCGACGGGCCAAGCGCATCATGAGGGCGGTCATCTGGCAGACTTTCCTGTTCCTGGAGAGCCGGCTCGATGCCACCGTCGGGCAGGATCCGACGGTCGAGTACCTCTTCGCCATCCCGGGGCGGGACGATCCGGCTGAGAAGGACCTGCAACAGGACTACCTGCGGCACCTGCAGACGAAGAAGCTGGGGTCGCTCGACGAGGTCAGGGGCGTGGGCGGCGGCCGATCCGACATCTGGCACAGGCTGCGTGGCGTCCGCTTCATCACGGAGGTCAAGAAGGAGACTGAGGATGCGTCGTTCGAGGCATTGCAAGCGGCTTACGGCGACCAGGCGAGCATGTACGGAACGACGAACGTTCCTATCGCCATCCTCCTGGTCTTGGACCTGACGACGCGGGAGGGGCGCGCGGATCACCTGGCGAAGCTCTATCGCCCGGTCACGGGTAACCTCTTCGGCGACGGCACGCAACGGGGCCTGTTGATCATCCGTGTCCCGGCTCGTCGTATCGCCCCGAGCGTACGAACCGTTGCGGCCAAGCGAGCGATCCCCGGGCGGCGAAAGGCGTCGATGACGATGGGGATGAAATCCCATCGTCTGAGGAAGGCCGGATCATCGTCTGCGGCGCTGCAAGGGCTAGGGGCGTATCTCAGAACCTAAGCGGAAACCCTCCAAGATTCTGCTTTAAACCATTGACTATAAACAAGAAAATTGCTCTCAGCGGGATCCCTGTCGACGCTGATCGGAACCCCGCCTCAGGGAGATTTCCAATGTAGCATCAACGGTTTGTTCCTGATCCGGTTCGGGGCCCCACTTCGACGTTGATCCACACCCAGGGGCGGCCGGTTCGGGACGGGGCAGGCAGCGGCTGCGCGAATACGGCCCTTTCAGCGTCGCTCAGGCAGGTTGTGTAGGCGGCTCCCGCACGCGAGGTCAGCGCGAGCGGCGGGCGTCCACGTCGGGCCTCTCGGGTGACCGCCGATAACTTCCCTAACGCTCGCGACGCCTGTCGCTCATCCAAAGCCTAAGCTTGAACACCCACTCTGAAACAAGGTCTCAGATACGAAAATCTACTTTTCAAAGACCGGCATCGGCCCCACCCTTCAGGGTAACGGGGATGGTGAGGTAGCGCACGCCGTTGGCCTCGGCGGGCGGGAACTTGCCGGCCCGGATGTTGACCTGGATCGAGGGGAGCAGCAGCCGGGGCGCGGCCAGGGTGGCATCGCGTGCTGTGCGCATCGCCGTGAACGCCTCCTCGCTCACACCCTCTTTGACATGGACATTGCCGGCCCGTTGCGCGGCCACCGTCGTCTCCCAGGCATAGGCGTCCCGCCCGGGCGCCTTGTAGTCGTGGCACATATGAAGGATCGTCTCGGGCGGCAGCGACAGCAGGCGACGGATCGAACGGTAGAGCGCATGCACGTCGCCACCGGGAAAGTCCGCCCGGGCGGTGCCGAAATCGGGCATGAACAGGGTGTCGCCGACGAAGACGTGGTGGTCGATCCGGTAGCAGATGTCGGCCGGAGTATGGCCCGGCGTGTACATCACCTCGACGGCGAGGTTGCCGATAGCGAAAGTCTCGCCATTGACGAAGAGGTGGTCGAAGTCGCTGCCGTCGGTCTTGAGGTCGACGGCGTTGAAGACCGGCCGGAATAACTTCTGGACCTCACGGATATGCTCACCGATGCCGATCTTAGCACCCGTCTTCGCCTTCACGTAGGGGGAACCCGAGAGGTGATCGGCATGGGCGTGGGTCTCGAGCGTCCAGACCACGGTGTAGCCGGCCTCGTCGGCGGCCTTCAGCATCGCCTCGACCGAGCGGGTATCAACGCTGCCGCTGTTGTGGTCGTAGTCGAGCACGGGATCGATGAAGGCGGCCTGCCGGGTCTCGGGGTCGGCGACGATGTAGCTCACCGTGTTGGTGGGCTCGTCGAAGAAGGCGCGGATGATCGGCTCGGACTGGGTCGAGGCGGACATGGCATGTCTCCGAATGCGAGAGGCGTTGATCAGGAGGCGCGAGGGCGGCGGCTGCGCGTGTCGATACCGAGCAGCGTATAGGCGGGACAGAACCCGACGACAGCGGTCAGGATCATCACGGCGCCGACGGCCAAGGCGGCGATCGCCCATCCGCCGGAGGCCATGGCTGCGCCGATCCCAGCGAGCAGGAGGCCGGCGACGAGGCGGAGGATGCGGTCCAGGGTTCCGATATTGACGTTCATCATGGTCTCCCGAACGGTGCTGGGGAGGAGCGCGACCAGGCGCGGCACCGACTGCCTGGCCGCGTTCCCGGTCACGGCGTCGCCGCGAAGGCGCCGGCGTTGCGGTAGAGCATGTATCCGGCGACCGCGAAGATGACGGTGGCGAACACCGTGTTGAGGGCGCCCTTGAAGCCGGCGAGCCGGTTGGCGAGCCGCATTCCGAGGAAGCCCCCGACCAGCCCACCGGCGATGAACTGCCCGGCGACGACCCAGTCGACCATGCCCGACAGGGCGTAGTTGAGCGCCGTGGCGAGGCCGAACGCGCCCACGGCGAAGAGCGAGGTGCCGACCGCGGTGATGAGCGGCATGCCGGTGGCGAAAACCAGGCCCGGAACGATCAGGAAGCCGCCGCCGATGCCGAAGAAGCCCGACAGCATCCCGACCCCGAAGGCGACACCGACCACTGTGCGGCTCGGCACCGGCCCGCATCCAACCGGCTCGGCGGTGCCGCCCGTCCCGCGCCGGCCGCGCAGCATGTGAAGGCCGACGACGACCATCAGGAGCGCGAACAGGAACAGCAGGCGCTGCCCGTCCACTGCCTTGCCGAGGGAGGAGCCGACGAAGGCGCCGAGGATGCCGATAAGGGCGAAGACCAGGGCGCAGCGCCACCGCACGTTGCCGGCCCTGGCATGGCCCGCGAGCGTCAGGAAGGCGTTGGCGGCCACCGCCAGCGCCCCGGTGCCGATGGCGAGATGCGGCTGCGCGACGCCGACGGCGTAGAGCAGGAGGGGCGTCGCGAGGATCGAGCCGCCCCCGCCGATCAGGCCGAGGGTGAAGCCGACCCCTGAGCCGGACAGGAGGGCAGGCAATGCGCTCATGGACGTCTCTCCTCCGCGAAGCCCGACGCAGGCATGGCCGTGCATCCGGGATATCGATTGCAAACTATATATAATGATACCGAACCGGCTCGATGGCAGATACATCGCGCCGCTTGACCGCGATGTCAATATGCGTTTTGATGATGATGTCCTGTCAAAATATATATTTATAAATCAAGGAGCGCGGTGATGGACGTCAAGCGTCTCGCCCCCGACCTGTCGGTCGCCGGCCAGATCCGGCCCGCCGACCTGGCGGCCCTGGCACGGGCCGGGTTCCGGTCGGTCATCTGCAACCGGCCCGACGGGGAGGGAACGGATCAGCCTGGTTTTCCCGAGATCGGCGCGGCGGCGCGCGCGGCCGGGATCGAGGCCCACTACCTGCCCGTCGTGTCGGGCCGGGTCTCGGACGGCGATGCGGCGGCCTTCGGCGCGCTGCTGGCCGGCCTGCCCGGGCCCGTTCTCGCCTATTGCCGGACAGGCACCCGCTCGACGACGCTGTGGTCGCTCAGCGAAGCGGCCCGCGGACGGCCGCTGCCGGACATCCTCTCGGCGGCCGAGGCGGCGGGCTACGACATGACCGGAGCGGTCCGGCGGGTCGCCGCGGGCGGCCGGGCCCCCGGGGATGCCGCCGACCTCTTCCACAGCGTCGTCGTCGTCGGTGGCGGGGCCGGCGGCATCGCGGTGGCGGCGAGCCTCAAGGCGCGCAGGCCCGATCTCGACATCGCGCTGATCGACCCCGCCGACATGCATTACTATCAGCCGGGCTGGACCATGGTCGGCGGCGGCATCTTCTCGCCGGCCGAGACGGCCAGGACCATGGCCTCGCTGATCCCGGCGGGCGTGCGCTGGATCAAGGCGGCCGTGGCGGCTTTCGAGCCGGAGCGCAAGGCAGTCGTCCTGGAGGGCTGCCGGGTGGTCCGCTACGACCGCCTCGTCGTGGCGCCGGGCCTCAGTCTCGACTGGTCGGGCATCGAGGGCCTCCCCGAGACGCTCGGGCGGAACGGCGTGACCTCGAACTACCGCTACGATCTTGCTTCCTATACCTGGGATCTGGTGCAGAACCTGCGCGCCGGCCGCGCCGTGTTCACGCAGCCGCCGATGCCGATCAAGTGCGCGGGCGCGCCGCAGAAGGCGATGTATCTGTCCGCCGATCACTGGCTGCGCCGGGGACGACTGAAAGACATCGACATCGCGTTCTACAATGCGGGCGCGGTCCTGTTCGGCGTCAAGGACTACGTCGCGCCGTTGATGGAGTATGTCAGGCGCTACGATGCGCAGCTCCACTTCCAGCACAGGCTGACGCGGATCGACGGCCCCGGCCGTCGCGCCTGGTTCACCCGCACGACCGGCGATGGCGGGACCGAGACGGTCGAGACCGGTTTCGACATGATCCACGTCGTCCCCCCGCAGCGGGCACCGGACTTCGTGAGAACCTCGCCCCTCGTCGATGCCGGCGGGTGGGTCGAGGTCGATCCGGCGAGCCTGCGCCACGCGCGCCATCCCGGGATCTACGCACTCGGCGACGTCACCAATGCCCCGAACGCCAAGACCGCCGCGGCGGCCCGCAAGCAGGCTCCCGTGGTGGCCCACAACCTGCTCCTCGACATGGGATACCTGCGCGGAGACGAGGTCGCCTATGACGGCTACGGCTCGTGCCCGTTGACGGTCGAGCGCGGCAAGATCCTGCTCGCCGAGTTCGGCTATGGTGGCAAGCTGCTGCCGAGCTTTCCGGCTTGGCTCATCGACGGGACGAAGCCCAGCCACATGGCCTGGCTTCTCAAGGAGCGGATGCTGCCGCCGATCTACTGGAAGGCGATGCTGAAGGGCCGCGAGTGGATGGCAACGCCTCGTCCCGGGCCGCTGGGCGCCGGCAGGCGGGCGGCCTGAGCCCCCCGGAAAGCCGGGGCCGCCTCTCGCAGGCCCTGGCCCGGTCGCCGGGGCGGTTGCGGCCTCCGGCGCGGGGCCGGCGCTCAGGGCTCGTCGCCGACCTTCGCGAACTGGGCGGCCTGCCCGAGGGCGCGCAGCCGCGCGTCCGGGGAGCGGGACGGGGCCCGCCATGGGCGCTCGGCGATCAGGATGTCGTCGAGCGCCTCCAGCAGGGCGCGCATCCGCGGATCGCTCAGGCTGTAGAAGACGACCTTGTGCTCGCGCCGGGTGGCCACGACCTCGGCGTTGCGCAACTCGCCGAGCTGCTGCGACAGGGTCGGCTGGCGGATGCCGAGCCGCTGCTCGATCTCCGAGACCGCGCATTCGCCGTCGGCCAGCAGGTAGAGGATGCGCAGCCGGTTGGGATTGGCCGCCACCTTGAGCAGCTCCGCGATCCGGGCGGCATTCGCCTCGTTGGCGCCGGGGCCCATCAGGCGCTGCCCAGTCGATAGTACCAATCGGTTCCGTTCGCGCCGGCCTCCGCGAGGCCGTCGGCGGTGACCGGCGGATTGGCCAGGACCGGCTCGCCGGGCTGCCACCCCTCCGGCGTCGAGACCTCCGCCGCATCGCAGGTCTGGAGCGCCTTCACCAGCCGCAGGAGTTCGGCCACGCTGCGCCCGACGCTGAGCGGATAGGCGACGAGGGCGCGCACGATGCCGTCCGGGTCGATGACGAAGGTCGTCCGCACCGTGGCGCTGGAGGTCGCACCCGAAGGCAGCATCCCGTAGGCTCGGGCGATGCCCATCGTCGGGTCCTCGACGATGGGAAACGGGATCGCGACGCCGAAGCGCTGCGCGATGCTGTGGACCCAGGCGAGATGCGAGGACAGGCTGTCGACGGAGAGGGCCAGGAGATCGCAATCGAGTGCCTGGAACGCCGCATGGGCCTCGGCGAAGGCGACGAACTCGCTGGTGCAGACCGGGGTGAAATCGGCCGGGTGCGAGAAGAATACCAGCCAGCGCCCCCGGTAGGACGCGAGGGTGCGAGGACCCAGGGTGGTGCGGGCCCGGAAATTCGGCGCGACGTCCCCGATGATCGGCGGACAGGATGGCGGCGGAAGGGGAGGGGTGTCGTTTTCAGTCGTCATGAAGCGAGGCTCCGGCTGGCATGGCGAGGGCGCTGGAGGACCAACTGCCGCTGGGGGATCGCAACGTCAATATGTTGTTTCATATTTTGTAACAGGTTACGTGGCGAAACGTGGATTGACAGGGCGACGACGAGGGTCGAGGAAGGTCGCGTCGCCTCGCAAAGGGCTGGTCCACCTTCGGATCCGGCCCCTTCTCCCGGCTTGTCCCCTCGGAGCGATCCCATGCTGGCCGACCATCTCCCGAGCGCGCTCGACCTCGCCCGCAGCCAGTTCGCCTTCACGGTCGTCTGGCACTTCCTGTTCCCGGCCTTCACCATCGGGCTGGCGAGCTACCTCGCCGTGCTGGAGGCGTTCTGGCTCGCCACCGGCCGGGACGTCTACCTCGATACCTACCGCTACTGGCTCAAGATCTTCGCCGTCGCCTTCGCCATGGGCGTCGTCTCGGGGCTGGTGATGAGCTACCAGTTCGGCACCAACTGGTCGGTCTTCTCGGACAAGACCGCGCCGGTGCTGGGCCCGCTCCTCGGCTACGAGGTGCTCACCGCCTTCTTCCTCGAAGCCGGCTTCCTCGGGGTGATGCTGTTCGGGCTCGAGCGGGTGGGGCGGCGCCTGCACTTCCTCGCCACCGCGCTCGTGGCCGGCGGCACGCTGCTCTCGGCCTTCTGGATCCTGTCCGCCAATTCCTGGATGCAGACCCCGGCCGGCCACGTCCTCGACGCCGATGGCCGCTTCGTGCCCGAGAGCTGGTGGGCGGTGATCTTCAACCCGTCCTTTCCCTACCGCTTCGCCCACACCGTCACCGCCGCCTACCTAACGACCGCGATGATCGTCGGCGCGGTCGGCGCCTGGCACCTGCTGCGCGACCGCTTCAATCCCCGCGCCCGGCTGATGTTCTCGATGGCGATGTGGATGGCGGCTTTCGTCGCCCCGGTGCAGCTCGTCCTCGGCGACCTGCATGGCGGGAACACCTATCACCATCAGCCGGCCAAGGTGGCGGCGATGGAGGGGCATTTCGAGAGCGAGCGCCGGGCCCCCTCGATCCTGTTCGGCTGGCCCGATGCCGAGAGTGGATCGACCAAGTGGAAGGTCGGGATCCCCGGTCTCGCCAGCCTCTACCTCGCCCACGACCTCGATGCCGAGGTGACGGGCCTCAAGGCTTTGCCGCGCGACACCTGGCCGACCAACCTGCCGCTGGTGTTCTGGGCCTTCCGGGTCATGGTCGGCCTCGGCCTCCTGATGATCGGTCTCGGCCTGTGGTCGCTCTACCTGCGCTGGAAGGACCGGCTCTACGAGACGCCCTGGCTGCACCGCTTCGCGGTGGCGATGGGGCCGTCGGGGCTCGTCGCGGTCACCGCCGGCTGGGTGGTGACGGAGGCCGGCCGCCAGCCCTTCACGGTCTACGGCCTGCTGCGGACCGCCGACAGCCTGTCTCCGGTCGCCGCGCCCGCGGTGGCGACCTCGCTCGCCGCCTTCGCGGTCGTCTACTTCGCGGTGTTCGGGGCCGGCATCTGGTACCTGATGCACCTCTTCAACCAGGCGCCGCGCCCGCACGAGCCGGGACCGCCGGTCGGCCAGCCGGTGCGGACCGCCGGCATCACCCCGCCCCGGCGCTCGCCGCCGATCCCCGTCCGATGCCGGCCGAATGAGGAGGATCCGATGAGCGTCGACCTCACCCTGATCTGGGCCGTCCTGATCGCGACGGCGGTGTTCCTCTACGTGGCGATGGACGGGTTCGACCTCGGCATCGGCATCCTGTTCCCGGCGCTGCCCCACAAGGTCGACCGGGACGTGATGGTGAACTCGGTCGCCCCGGTCTGGGACGGTAACGAAACCTGGCTGGTGCTCGGCGGCGGCGGGCTGTTCGCGGCCTTCCCGCTCGCCTACGTCACCATCCTGCCGGCCCTCTACATGCCGCTGATCCTGATGCTGCTGGCCCTCGTGTTCCGCGGCGTCGCCTTCGAGATGCGGTTCCGGGTCGTCACGCCGCGCGGGCAGCTCGCCTGGGACCGGGCCTTCTCCTGGGGCAGCTACGTCGCGGCGTTCTGCCAGGGCATCGCGCTCGGCGCCTTCGTGCAGGGGATCCGGGTCGAGGGCCGCGCCTATGCGGGCGGCTGGTGGGACTGGCTGACGCCGTTCTCGCTCCTGACCGGGTTCGCCCTCGTCGTCGGCTACGGCCTTCTCGGCGCCTGCTGGCTCATCTGGAAGACCGAAGGCGACCTGCAGCGGCGCGCCTACGCGCTCGCCCAGCCCCTCGGGCTCGCCACCCTCGTCGCCATCGCGGTGGTCTCGGCGACCATGCTCGCGGTGAGTGCGCCGTTCCGCGAGCGCTGGCTCGGCCTGCCGGGCATGGCGGTCGGCGCCCCGGTGCCGGTGCTCGTCGGCCTCCTGGCCTGGCGCTTCGCCGTGGCCCTGGAGCGGCGAGAGGAGGTCATGCCGTTCCTCTGCGCGCTCGGGATCTTCCTGCTGTCCTATGTCGGGCTCGGGATCAGCATGTGGCCGTACATCGTGCCGCCGGACATCACGATCTGGCAGGCGGCGACCCATCCGAAGTCGCAGGCCTTCCTGCTCTACGGCGCGGCGGTGCTGGTGCCGCTGGTGCTGGCCTACACGGCCTACGTCTACTGGCTGTTCCGCGGCAAGGTGACGGCCGGAGCGGGGTATCATTGATGCGCGCCGACCCCGACACCACGACGGGAGGCGCACGGGACCGCGCCGCCCGCCTCCCGCAGGGAGCACTGGGCCTGCGCCGGCTCGGATGGTTTCTCCTGCTCTGGTCGCTCAGTGTCGCGAGCCTGACGGCGATCGCCTTGCCGCTCCGCTGGCTGCTTCGCTCTGTCTGACGTCTCGAACATCGGGAGACTTGACGGCGGCCTCACCCGTCGGTCCAGTCGCCTCAAATCGCGGAACGGGCGGCTGCAGGGGGCCGGGGCGCTCCGGCGACGCTCGTGGCCTCGGCGCGGTCGGGAGGGAGACAGATACGTCCCACGGCGCTATATTAGGGGAAGCTAAAAAACCGGAATCCAACAGTTCGGGACAGGAGCCGATGGACGCCCCGACGCCGACCGACCTGACACGGTTCCAGGACAAGGCCGCCGATGCGGCCCGCCTGCTCCGCCTGCTCGCCAACGAGAAGCGCTTGCTGATCCTGTGCCTGCTGGTCGCCCGCGGCGAGATGGACGTGACCAGCCTCGCCGGGGAGGTCGAGCTCAGCCAGTCGGCCCTGTCGCAGCACCTCGCCAGGCTGCGCGAGGACGGGCTCGTCGCGTTCCGGCGCGAGAGCCAGTCGATCTACTACCGGCTCGAAGACCCCCGGGCTGCGCGCGTGCTGGCGACCCTCAAGGACATCTTCTGCCCGGATCTCGATTGATCGGCGTCAGCCCCGGGCGATCTCCGCCTCGATGCCGGACCGATCCGTCCGGTTGCGCAGCCGAAGGCTCAGGCCGCTCCGGCGGGACGCCATCTCGGCGATGGCGAGGCCGAGGCCGCTTCCCGTCGCGCTCTTGTGGCGCCCCCGGAAGAACCGTGTCGTGACGTGGGGCAACTCGTCCTCGGGAATGCCCGGTCCCTCGTCGCGAACGACGATGCCCCCGCCATCCGGCCGCACGCTCCAGGCCACCGTGCCGGTCTGCATGTGCTGCACGGCGTTCTCGTGCAGGTTCCGGACGGCGAGTCGCAAGCCCTCCGGGTCGGCAAGCAGCCTGTAGCCGCGAAGCCCCGGATCGATCTGGGTTCGCACCCCGGTCGGCGTCCGCATACCGTCCACGGTCTCGGCTACCAGCGCACCAACATCGACCTCCGCCAGGGGCGGCACGTCCCCTGCGGCATCGAGCCGGGCGGCGTCGAGCAACTGGCGGACGAGGCGCGTGGTCCGGTCGACGGCGGCCAGGATCTGGCGCAAGGCCGCCTTCGCCACCTCCGGGTCGGTGGCGGCCATGGCGACCTGGGCCTGGAGCTTGAGGCCGGCAAGCGGGGTGCGCAGCTCGTGCGCGGCGAACGCCGTCACCTCCCGTTCGTGCCGGCGGGCCGCTTCGACCTTGAGGAAGAGCCCGTTGAGGGCGTCGGCCAGGGGGCGCACCTCCGCGGGGGCGCGTCCGGCGTCGATGGCGCTCATGTCGTCGGCGTCACGTCCCGCGAGGTCGCGCGCCATCCGCCGCAACGGGCGCAGGCCCCGCCCGAGGCTCGCCCAGATCAGCATCCCGAGCAGCGGCACCACCAGGAGCGTGGGAGCGACGAGGCCCATGATGAGGTCGGTGACGAGGCGCTCGCGCAGGCCGAGCCGGTCGCCGACCATCACGCGCACGCCCTTGCCGGCATCCTCCAGCGTGAAGACCCGCCAGGTCTCGCCGTCGACCTCGCGCTGCGAGAAGCCGGCCGGGGCGTCGGTCAGGCGCCGCTCGGGGGCTCCGCTCGACCGTGCGACCATCCGGCCGTCGAGGGACCAGATCTGGCAGGAGAGCTGCCGCTCGTACGACATCGGCGCCGGGATGGCGCCGGGCGCCCCGCCGGGACCCGTGCCGCCGATCGCGCCGACCAGGGAGCCGACCATGCGGGCCGCTTCCTGCAGGCGGTTGTCGAGGACCTGCTCCACCTCGCGCTTCGAGCCGAGATAGATCCAGGCGACCGCGCTGAGCCAGATCAGGCCGGTGGCGAGGAGCAGGATGGTGAACAGCCTGACGCGAAGCGACCTCATGCCAGGGCCCTCATGCGATAGCCGAGGCCGCGCACCGTCTCGATGGCGTGCCGGCCGATCTTGGCGCGCAGGTTGTGCACGTGGACCTCGACCGCATTGCTCTCGACCTCCTCCTGCCAGCCGTAGAGGCGCTCTTCCAGCTCCGCCTTCGAGCGCAGCACGTCGGGGCGCTCCATCAGGGCCGCCAGCACCATGACCTCGCGCCGGGAGATGGTGACGGGCGTCCCGTGGACGGTGACGGCAAGGCTGCCGGGATCGAGCCGGATGCCGCCATGCTCCAGGATACCCGCCGCCCGCCCCGAGGCCCGCCGGACGACGGCGCGGATGCGGGCCGAGAGCTCGCCGAGGTCGAAGGGCTTGCCGAGATAGTCGTCGGCGCCGCCATCGAGCCCGGCGATCCGGTCGGCGACCGCGTCGCGGGCGGTCAGCAGGACGACCGGCGTCCGGTCCGCTCGACGCCGCAGGCCGCGCAGCACGTCGAGGCCGGAGCCGTCGGGCAGCATCAGGTCGAGGACGACCGCCGAAAAGGTGCTCGTGGCGAGCGCCGCCTCGGCATCGGCGCAGGTCGCGACGCAATCGACGGTCGCCCCGCCGAGGCTCAGGCCCGCCCGGAGCCCGTCCGCCAGAATGGTGTCGTCCTCGACGACGAGGATGCGCATGCGTGTCCCTCCGTCCCGCCCCGCATCCTCCGGCCTGACCTTAAGCCTGGCTTAAGGTGCGTTTTCGACCTGCGGCGGGCCGATCCGAACCCGGGCCCCGCCGATGCCGACCATTCTCGCCCACCTCGTCCTCGCCGCCCTACTCTGGGCAGGATCCGCGCTCTGGTCGCCGGGGCAGTGCGGCGAGCCGGCCGCACGGCCGATGCCGTTCACCCTCGCGGCGACCCGCGACGCCGACCTGTCGCTGCGCCTGCGCTGGACCATCGCCCCCGGCACCTACCTCTACCGCGACAAGCTCGCCGCCGCCGATGCCGACGGCCGCGAGCTTCCCCTGCGCACGACGTCCGGCGAGACCAAGGACGATCCGAATTTCGGGCCGACCGAGATCTACCACGGCGCGGCCGAAGCCGTAGTGCCGGCCGCGTCGCTCGCCGGGGTGGCGGGCCTGCGCGTCACCTACCAGGGCTGCGCCGAGAAGGGCATCTGCTACCCGCCGGTCACCCGGGTCGTCGCGGTGCCCGCGCCTGGCCCGGAGAGCGCGGCCGTGACGGTGAGTCCCTCTGCCGATGCGCCCCCGTCGGCGGAGCCCCCCGGGGCGGGGAGCGGATGGCTCGCGGGCCCGCTCGTGGGGGTGCTCGCGACCTTCCTCGGGCTCGGCCTGCTCCTGGCCTTCACCCCATGCGTGCTGCCGATGGTGCCGGTGCTCGCCGGCATGCTGGCCCGCTCCGGGGAGCGTCTCTCGGCCGGGCGCGGCTTCGTCCTGTCCGGCACCTACGTGCTCGCGATGGCGCTGGCCTACGGGACGCTCGGCGTGGCGGCGTCCTGGTCCGGACGCAACCTTCAGGTCGCGCTCCAGACGCCCGCGGCCCTCGGGCTGCTCGCCGCGGCCTTCGCCGCGCTGGCCCTGTCGATGTTCGGCGCGTTCGACCTCGCGCTGCCTTCGGGCGTCGCCGCCCGCCTGTCCCGCCTGCGCGGACGCCGGTTCGGCGCGCTCGGCGGTGCCGCGATCCTGGGCTTCACCTCCGCGCTGATCGTCGGCCCCTGCGTGACCCCGCCGCTCGCCGCGGCCCTCCTGTACGTCGCCCGGACCGGGGACG